>NZ_QBLR01000148.1:0-8250 GCF_003070835.1 Halanaerobium sp.
TATTATTAGTAATTATGCTGAAACAAAAGAACATGGTGACTCTTTTTCTTTAATTTTTGAATTTGAAGACTTCATTGGTAATATTTACAATCAAAAAGTAGAATTTGAAATTTGTAAACCTGATAAAGCTACTATAGCTTCTATAGAAAAGATTGAGGCTCCAAAACATATTAATGAAAAATAGTTAACAAGTTATTATTTAAATACATAGCACTCAGATATTTTGAGATTTGCGGGGAACAAAGGGAGTGGATCAAAATTAACATATTATTACTTAATCATCACGCCAGTGCACCTGATGTTGGTGGCGGCGGAAGACATTTTGAGCTAGCAGAGCAGCTTTCAGAAGAGGGACATCATATTAGTGTAATGGCTTCATCATATGATACTAGAAATAAGGATTATTACTTTCAAGATGAAGTAAATAAAAAGCAATTTAATGATAAATTTGAATTTATAAGATTTAAAACAAAACCTGCCTATAAAGGTACACTGGGGAGATTTTTAAATTATCAAGATTATAAAAGAAAAACTGCTAACTATAGAGAATTTAAGGGAGAACCTGATGTAGTAATTGCTTCTTCAGTTCATCCCTTTGCCTGGATGAGTGGTTATAAATTAAGCAAAAAATATAATGCTAAATTTATTGTTGAAGTTAGAGATCTTTGGCCTTTGAGTATGTACGAAGACTTCAGTGGATTATTGAGGAAAATGATATTTACATATTTTGAATCAATAGAAAAAAAGTATTATTCTCTTGCTGATGCAATTATAACTACTGCCCCTTTTGCTGATGAGTACATGGAAGAAAAATATAATACTAATCGGGATAAGGTGTTCCATATTCCTCATGGGTTAGATTTAGAAAGATTTGATAAAAACAAAGAAATGAGTGATGAAATACTATCTGATCGTTTAAATAATATATTGAATAATAATTTTTGTGTTACATATACAGGCTCACTTTCTAAAAGTGAAGGTTTACCTACCTTTGTTAAAGCTGCTAAATATTTAAGAGACATAGATAACTTTAAGTTTGTGATAGTTGGTGGTGGGGGAGAAAAAGAAAAGTTAGAAAACATTATTGAAGCTGAAGAACTTGATAATGTAATTATGATTGATAAACAACCTCGTGATTATATTCCTTTGATTTTAAAAAAATCAGATATTTTATTTTGTGGCCTAATGGACCGCAAAGCCTTTGAATATGGTATTAGTAAAAATAAATTTTATGATTATATGGCTGCTGAAAAGCCTATTGTTTTTGCATCTAATGTGAGAGGAAGTTTAATTACCAAGGCTAAAGCAGGTATTACTATTGAACCGCATAAGCCTAAGAAACTTGCTGAGACTATTAGAAACTTGTATCAGAATATTGATACAGATGGCCGACAATATGCTGAAAATGGAAGAAAGTATGTAGAAAAATATCATACGACAGAAAAAATTGCTGCTGATTTCCTGGAAGCAATCAATTATACATTAACTAAATAATTGGAGTGGATAAAATGAATAAAGAAAAAATATGCTGTGTTGGACTGGGATATATAGGTCTACCAACTGCAACCATGTTTGCTGTAAATGGTCACGAAGTAGTTGGAGTGGATGTACAGGATCATGTAATAGATACAATTAATGATGGAGACATTCATATAGAAGAACCTGGTTTAAAAGAAATGGTTAAAGGTGCAGTAATGGAAGGTAATTTAAGTGCTTCTTTAGAACCGGTAGAAGCAGATGTGTTTATTATTGCAGTACCTACACCATTAACTGAAAATAAAACTGCAAATCTAGAATATGTAAAAGATGCAACTGAAAGTATTCTACCTTATCTTAAAAAAGATAATTTGGTTATAATTGAATCTACAATTGCTCCTAGAACTACAGAAGATGTGGTTTTACCTATTTTAGAAAAATCTAATTTAGAATTAGGAGAAGAGCTCTTTGTAGCTCACTGTCCGGAAAGAGTGTTACCCGGTCAAATTATTCAAGAACTGGTTAATAACAACCGGATTATCGGAGGGATAAATGAAAAATCAGCTTTAAAAGCAAGAAGAATTTATAAAAGCTTTGTTCAGGCCAATATGTACATAACTGATGCAACAACAGCTGAAATGGTTAAATTAATGGAAAATACATACCGTGATGTTAATATTGCTCTGGCAAATGAACTTGCTAAAATTTCAGAAGAAAATAAAATAGATATCTGGGAAGCAATAGCTCTGGCTAATAAACATCCAAGAGTTAATGTTCATCTACCTGGTCCTGGTGTTGGTGGCCACTGCCTGGCAGTTGATCCCTGGTTTATTGTAGAAAGTGCACCAGAGAAAGCAAAGATGATAGAATTATCCAGAAATATTAATGACAGCATGCCGGAATTTGTAGTTAGAAATGTTAAAGAAATATTATTTGGTATAGGTGATCCTAAAATCTCTATCTTTGGTATAACCTATAAGGGTAATGTAGATGATTTAAGAGAAAGTCCGGTACTTGAAATAATAGAAATACTTGAATCAGAAAATATTGACTTAGGTATTTATGACCCTCATATTTCAGAACCTCAAAAAAGCGAATATGGTCTAACTGAATTAGAAGAATCAGTTTCTGGATCAGATATTATTATCATCGGAGCTGATCATAATGAATTTGAAGATCTTGATCCAGCAAAACTTGCTCCTGAAATGAGAAATACCAAAGTTTATGATACTAAAAATATCTTAGATAAAGAAAAATGGGAAAAAGCAGGGTTTAAAGTTATCAAAATAGGAGATTATTCTGATTATGCCTGGCATAAAGAATATGGAGTAGCTGAACTGGATAAATAAATATTCGCTATTGTAATGGAGGTTAATAATGATTAAAGTAATGACTGTTTTTGGTACCAGACCAGAAGCAATAAAAATGGCACCAGTAGTTAAAGCCTTAAAAAAAGAAGAAAATATAGAAACAATTGTAACAGTAACCGCACAGCACAGAGAAATGCTGGATCAGGTTTTAGAATTATTTGAGATTACACCTGATTATGATTTAGATATTATGCAGGATAAACAGACTTTAAGTGGCGTAACTGCCAGAGTATTAATGGGGATTAAAGAAGTATATGAAAAAGAAAATCCAGATTTAGTATTAGTTCACGGAGATACTTCTACGACCTTTGTTTCCTCTCTGGGAGCCTTATATCAGCAGATAAAGGTGGGGCATGTTGAAGCGGGTCTTAGAACCCACAACAAATACTCTCCCTTTCCTGAGGAAATGAACAGGCATCTCACCGGAGTTATTGCAGATCTGCACTTTGCTCCAACTGAATTAGCAAAAGAAAATCTTTTAAAAGAGAATGTTGATTCAGAAAAAATAATTGTGACAGGAAATACAGTTATTGATGCTTTATTAGATGTAGTAGATGATAATTATCAGTTTGAAGATGAATTATTAAAAAGCATTGATTTTACAAACAAAAAGATTATCTTATTAACAGCTCACCGCAGAGAAAATCTGGGCAAGCCTATGGAAAATATATTTGATGCAATTAATGATGTCGTAAATGAAAATGATGAAGCAGAAGTTGTTTTTCCAATTCATTTAAATCCGGTAATTAGGGAACTGGCTGCTGAAAAATTTGAAGATGCAGCGCGAGTACATTTAATTGAACCACTTGATTACGAGCCTTTCATTAATTTGATGAATAAATCATATTTAATTTTAACAGATTCAGGTGGAATCCAGGAAGAAGCGCCTTCATTGGGTAAACCTGTATTAGTTCTAAGAGACACTACCGAAAGACCAGAAGCTGTTAATGCTGGAACTGTGAAAAAGGTGGGTACAGATAAGGAAGCTATTTATAATACAGCAAATGAACTTTTAAATGATGATCAGGCTTATATTAAAATGTCACAGGCTTCTAATCCTTATGGTGATGGTAAGGCAAGTGAGAGAATAGTTAAACGAATTCTTACTAACTAACAACCAAATAACAAACCACACTTCCTCTTTCTAAACTAAGATGATATCATTAAATCAAACATTAGTTCAGAAAGGGGTTATTTTATATGGAACAGTTATTTACCTTAATCAGCTCTTATGGTTTTCCAATGGTTCTCTCAATTTATCTACTGCTGCGCTTTGAATCACTGCTTAGAGGTCTTAAAGAATCAATAGATACTCTAATTTTACTCAGCAACATCGAATCAGCAGATTTGAGAAAACTAAAAAAAGAAAAGAAACTTTAGCTATAAGGAGCAGCCCCTTAAAAAAGAGGCTGCAGGAGTGATTAAAAAACTATTGTATCAAATAGCTCAAAATAAGGTTTTAATTCTTCTTCCGTATACTTTGACTTACAGGTTAAAGGATTTAATTTGCAATTTTCCTGATCCCTGGGACAGTCGAGACAGTAGCAGCCATTCATCTTATTTAATAGACTGAATTCTTGAACCAAATCTTTTAGCTTATCTGACTTTCTAAAATTACCAAAGCATTCTTTAAACACTTCGTAATTAGGCAGCCTGGGGTCATTATTAATATCTCTTACACCTGGAACCTTTTCTATTTCTTTTGCTTTCTCAAGGAGCAGTTGATACAATTCCTCTTCTGTAAATTTTTTGTCAGACATTTACTGCACCTCTTTTTCTTCTGAAATTAAAAGTAGTTTTTCTTTAAAAGGACGGGGCAGGTAGGCACTATCCTTTCTTTTAGAATTAACTTCCTGATAGATTTTAAGAAAACGATTTTTTACATATTCATTATCCTTACTGTGGCATAAGGAAGCAAAACCACCAAAGTTGCGGACAGCCTCTCTAACACTCTCCGGAAGAGATGCCATTCCTTCGTTAGAATTATAGTAACCGTACTTACGAACAGCTTTTAAAGCGAGATACCAGGCCTCTCCAGCTGTTATTTTAGCCTCATCAGGTAGTTTTAGCATTTCTACTTCCTTAACGATTTCTCCAGGAGTAGGAGGCCACTGGGGCCGATTGATAATCAATTTTTTAACTGCAGCCACCACCAGCTGATACTTATAATATTTTAAAAGATCATGCCAGACTTCGACCATCAATTTAGTGCCGTCTTCATCATTTGGCTTCGGAAACTTAAAGCGGTTGCTGTAACAGTTATTTAAAAAGCTTAGGATTTTAATGATTTCACTTTTTTTCATTCTGCTCTTCCTCCTTTGTCTCTAAATACAGTTTTTTTAATTGAGTTGTTCTTTGAGAGACGGTATTAGATTTAGAACTTTTTAGTTTGTTTTCCAGCTTAATTACCTGTTTTCTCAGCTTTTTAGCACTTAAAATATTGCTCTTCCAGAACTGATCCTGCTGGGAAAAATCAATAATTGCTTTAATTTCTGCAAAGCTGTAGCCTTTATTTTCACTTTTTTTAGCTCCTACCGGACCCAGGCGGTGAAGTTTATCAATTTCTTTAACCCATCTTTGGAAACGGGAATCTGCCGGCTCTTTTTTGGGGACAGAGGCCCTCGAGTTATTCTTTAAGATCAGCTCGATTAAGTAGCCTGTTAGTTCTGCTGCTTTATTTAAATTATCGTTGTCGAATCTTTTGTTCAGAAAAATTATTTCTGCATCTTTGCCAGCATCTGTTTTTACTTGAGCCTGAGTTTGAGCAGGAGCTGGAGTAAGAGCCTGAGTTAGAGCTTGAGAATTAAAACAATCTGTTTTAAGAGGCTTTTTACCATTTGTTTGGAGCCCCTTATTTTTCTCGGCAGTTTTTTCATTAATCTGACTGAAAGGCTTTTTAAGAAAGCTCTTTTCCTTACTTTCTTTTTTGAGAAAATCATAGAACTTGGGGTTATAGCGCTCTGTCAGCTTGATTAATTCTCTCAGCAGAGGAGAGACCGGTAATGCTGCCAGTTTGTTTACTGCTGCCTTAATGTGATTGATATTCTGTAATGGTTGATACTTTAAAGCATTGATGATCAAAATCATAGAATTATCTCTGTCATATTTAATAAATTGATCTCTGCTTAAGATCTCAATTGCTTTTTTAATTTCTTTTTCTTTTAACTGCAGGTCTTCAGCTATGTAGCTTAAAGGTAGGCGGTAAAGCCCTTCGGAAATCCGATGCTGATTTGTAAGCAGATAGAGAGCGATCATCCTTGTTTTAAAATCCCAGCTTCTTACTTTGTTATCGATCCAGAAATTAGCCTGTACTTTTTGATAAGTCATTTTATCATCCTTTCTTTATTTAAGAATATTTTCACAATTTAGATTAAAAAAATTAGTTTGCCTCCTTTCCTTTGATTTGACAGCGGTGCCTGTGCCTTAATAAAATTTATATTAGATATTATAGCATCTTCTGGAAAAAATTTTAAGGGGGCTTTGTAGGTTTTTCTAAATAATACCTATAGTTTATAAAGCGAGGATTAGAAAGAGAAAATGACAATCTATTAGATAATAAATCTTGCAATTTACATATAATTACAGTATAATATTGGTAATGAGATAATCGGATTTCAAATAAAATGAATTTCAGGTAATGGAGGTTAAAAAATGCCCTTCAATGGAGTTTTCGTTAGAATAGAAGAATTTTCAGAAGCATATGAAACCAGAATAGAAGATTTTATATTAGTTGCTAAAGAGAATCGAAGAAAAACCCTGTCAATGTATCTTGGTGGAGTAGTAATTGAGTGTTTTTTAAAAAAGTTACTGGTTCAAAAGTATAATATTGCGGGAAGAAAAGGAATTAAATATTGGTATGATCTAAACATAATTGAAGAGCTATCTGAAAAAGGCAATGTTCTTAAAGAAGAGTATAAAGAAAAAAGGATAATGGATAATCCCTATCATGACTATTCGAAAGCTTTAGAATTACTTGGTCTGTCAGATAATTTACCAGAAAATATTGAGAATAAGATTAAATTAGTATATAATCCACTTAAGCAGGAAAAAACTGATTTTACTGATCTAAGGTATCGAGCAGAGAAGGATATTGAAACTGAGGAATTTGAAGAGTGGCTTGCTAGTTTTAGAGAAGTTCATAACTGGATTAATGATCAAAAACAAAGGATCGAGGATTGATTTTATGAAAACAAATCTTAGCACAAGACTTGACAGTCTAAAAAAATTTAAAACAAAATTGAATGAGCATTTTATTGCAGATGATTCTGAATGGCTTGATATAAATGTAACCCCACTGGGGAGAGTTGATTTGACAATTGTCAGTAATAAATTTGATAAAGGGACAGAAGCTATAAAATATATTGACCAGCTTTTTGAAGATCTTGATAATTTTTATCATAAGGGATTTACTACCTTTTATACTGTCGAAGATGCTGAATTTTCTGGGATCCAAAAGCCTTCTCCTAAAACAGATAAAAGCGCGGGTTGGGAGTCTATGCTTAAGGGGCTGGAAAATGACAAAAAGATTTTTGATTTGGATGATAAATCGGAACTTCCTCGTTTAATATCATTTTACTCCTATAAAGGTGGAGTTGGAAGAACACTTGCTTTAGTTCAAACAGCATATCTTTTGGCTAAAAAAGGGAAAAATGTACTGATGCTTGATTTGGATATTGAAGCTCCCAGTTTGCATGATATTTTTTCTGATAAAATTAATTTAGATAAAGGGATAGTTGATTACTTATATGAGCAGGAGTTTTCTGGTGATAAAACGGAAATCGAGCTCGATAATATTGTAAGTAGTATTAAAGTTGATGAGACTTTAGAAGGTAATTTATATACAATTCCGGCTGGAGTATTATCGGCAGAATATATATACAAACTGACTCAATTAAAACCTAAGTTTCTTTCTCAAAAAGAATACCTTAGTGTTTTATTAAAAAAAGTAAAAGAAAAATTAGACATAGATCTGGTACTTATTGATTCCAGAACAGGTATTAATGACTGGGGGGCTTTTTCTATTCTGGATATGGCAGATGAAGTGTTCTTTTTTGCCTATCCAAATGAAGAAAATTTTAATGGAACTAAAGTTATAGTTGATTTATTAAAAAATCTACAGCTTAAGAAATTCACTATAATTTTTTCGCGAGTCGAAAGCGATGGAGGGCTTGATTATGCTCAACAGTTATTTGATGATTTAGAACTTGAGCAGGAATTTATCTCTATTATCTATAATCCTCGTCTAGCCCTTGTTAAGGAATTTCCTAATGAAAAGTATCTGGATGAATTTCAGGAAATTGCTGATTTTATCTTAGAAAGAGATCAGATAGAAATTAATGAATTTTACATTTCTAATTATGTGAATAAAAAAGAAATTCTAGAGAAATTATTAAATAAAATTAAT
>NZ_QBLR01000149.1:0-8236 GCF_003070835.1 Halanaerobium sp.
TAATTTGCTGTAATATCGGCTAAATGTTGCTTCACTGGGCACCCTACCAGTGGTAGAAAAACCGCAGACATATCTGAGATAAGGACTTCTATCAATTTTACTTACTAAGTCCGCTCTGCTGGGGATCTTTTCAATCTGCTGAACCAGAAAAGCTCTTAAAATAGCTTCTGGATTATATCCAGTTGGTCCTTTATTAGACTTAGGCTTTATCTTTTCAACAACAGGTTTAAGATCAATAGGATCTAAAATACAAATTAATTTGTCAGTTTCCGATAAATTAAGTAATTCTTCAAAGGGAAAGAGACACTCTTGTCGAATATTATTAATAGGGCTTCACCTTCTTTCGTATTTTATGGGTGCTACTATTTAATTCGACAAGATGGGGTGAAGCCCTTTTTATATCATTAAAATCTTTGTTATATCAAGGCTTATTTTTATGAAATTCGCTTAATCATAAAAAATTAGATTAAACCGGTAAACTGCCACCAGAAATATTCAAAGATCACGGTAATTATGGCTACTGCTGTCAGTGGTATTCCGAGTTTAATTACACTTTTTTCGGAGTAGTTTCCATTTTCTTTTCCCATTCCCACCAGAATATTGAGGTGATGAAAAGGCAGAATATAATGAGTTCCAATTGCAGTGTAAACAAAGAGAGCTGGAACTAAAGGGTTAATGCCACAGCTTTCAGCAAAGATAATAAAAGCAGGAATTGCAATTCCCATCACTGCGATTACACTGCCCAAAAACATATGTAAAACAATTGAGATCCCTGCTGTCATCAGAGCAAAATAGAGCATATTTCCAGGGGTCTCTGCCGGCAGCACAACCTGAGCCAGCCACTGATTCATCCCGGTTAAAGATCCTACCTTACCTATTGCTACTGCTGCAGTTAGAAAAATCAGCACCTTAATCGGAACCTGATTCCAGTCTTCTTTTTTTAGAATATCTCCACTGAGCGGAAGACTCATCATCACAGCAATGGTTAAAGTGATCCACCCCAGTTCAACTCCATGAAAAGAATCAGTCATCCATAACACAACAGCTGCAATCAGCCAGAAAACAGTCCGCTGTTCTTCAGCAGACATCATTCCCAGGTCCAGAAGTTTCTGACCAATTTTTTTCTTATTGATCTCTACTTTTTCTTCTGCTTTAAATAATTTTAAAATCACAAAAAGAGTTAATAAAGCTGCCAGTGCTGCTGGAGCTCCCATATACAAAAGCCAGCCACCCCAGCTTAAATCAACTCCAGCAAACTCCAGAGTCATAAAATTGAGGGTGCTTTCTCCTGTTAAAAAAATCATCGAAATCGGAATTGAAGCTGCAAAAACAGTTAGCCCAATTTTAGAAGCGTCATTTTGATTAATTCCTGCATTTTCAATGACGACTGACATAACAGACATAATAATAAAAGCCCGCGGCCAGGGATGAGGAATAATTAAACTTAGAAGAAAGGTCAAAGCAAAAATAGAAATTATAATCGACCGGTAAGAATCAACAAAGCGGATAATGAACTTATAGGCTATCCGTTCTCCCAGACCGGAGCGCTCAACCGCTGCTGCAATTAAATAAGCACCAATTACCAGATAGACAGTTTGGGAAGTCCAGAGTGAAAGCACTTCTTCTGCCGGTGCAATTTCAAATATCAGCATTGACATCAAAAATAGCGCTGCGATATAGGCAGAGTCAGCCACCTTTGCCGCCCAAAAAATAACTGTCATCAGAGTTAAGGAAAACATTTTCCGTCCAGCTAAAGAAAGACCGGGAATGCTGAGGTTCCAGACAAGCAGAGCAACTATGATGCCAACAAATAAAAAGATTGTACGTTTATCTTTAATTTTAACCACCACCGTTTTTAGTATATCTATATTTTAATAAAGTTTAGTAAATTAGTCAACTATATCTCACTACTTCTAAAGTTCTACTGAGCTTCAAAATCATAAATATCAGTCATTTTATTCCCTATCATTTTTATTATACTATATTATCTAATCAAATTAAATTATTAATATCAATTTTTATCAACTAATTGTAATCAACTTACATTTAACTAAATCGATTTTTCTGATATACTAATAGTAGAATTGAGTAAATTTTTTAAAATATATTATATTTTAGTTGAAGTTTTTTAAATGTCTTGAATTAAAAATCATAAGAGGAGGTTTTTTGATGCCTTATTTAGCTGACGAAAATCGTTATGAAAAAATGGAGTACAATTATACTGGGAACAGTGGTCTCAAGCTTCCGGCAATTTCCTTAGGACTCTGGCACAATTTTGGTGGAGTTGATACCTTAGAAAATGCCCGCAAAATGCTGCGCAAAGCTTTTGATTTAGGAATCACCCACTTTGATCTTGCCAACAATTATGGGCCTCCAGCTGGCTCTGCAGAGGAAACTATGGGGATTTTACTGGAAAAAGACTTCGCTCCTTACAGAGATGAACTGATTATTTCTTCCAAGGCCGGTTATTATATGTGGCCGGGGCCTTATGGAGACTGGGGTTCTCGCAAATATCTTATTTCAAGTATTGACCAGAGCTTAATGCGGATGGGCCTTGACTATGTAGATATCTTTTATCATCACCGTCCAGATCCTGATACACCACTTGAAGAAACTATTGGTGCTTTAAAACAGATTCAGGATCAGGGAAAAGCTCTATATGTCGGTATTTCTAACTATAATGCCGAACAGACAAAAAAGGCAGTAGAAGTTGCCGATAAGCTGGGAGTTGACTTACTCTTAAATCAGTTTAACTATTCTATCTTTGATCGCTGGTCAGAAGAGGAAAATCTATTAGGAACCCTGGAAGATGTAGGAATGGGTTCAATCATCTTCTCACCGCTATCTCAAGGATTGCTGACTGATAAATATCTGGGTGGAATTCCAGAAGACTCAAGAGCAGCCAAAGAAAGCGGCTTTCTGAAAAAAGACAGCATTACAGAAGAAAAGCTGGATAAAGTAAGACAGCTAAACGATATTGCTGCTGACAGAGGACAGAGCCTCTCACAGATGGCTTTAGCCTGGATTTTAGAACAGGGAGCAACTTCTGTTTTAGTTGGAGCCAGCAAGGTTGAGCAGATTATTGAAAATGCTGGTACTTTAAACAATACTGGCTTTACCAATGAAGAACTGGCGGCTATTGAAGCTATTGTTGCTGAGTAGGTACCGGGCACTTGAGAATTATTAGAAATGATTAAAGGCTAAAACCCTGCTTAGGGGTTTTAGCCTTTTTGTTATTCTAACTATTTAATTTTTAGTTCAATTTTTCTAATTTAACATTATCGATATAAACTGCAGTTGTCTCACCATTATCAGTATTTCCTAATGAAAATAATAATTTAGGTATGTCTGCTGCAGCTAAAGAAACATCTACTATATATTTTTTCATTTCAGAAGTTAAAGTAGGCTGTGCTTCTCCATAAACTTTCCAGTCTCCACCGTCTTCCTGCACCATTGCAATTATATCGCGTTCAGCATCTGCTCTGGCTTCAAAACTCAATCTGTAGTCTCCTGCATCAAGATCGACATACTGAGCAAACTGAATAGCCCAGGTCTGATTACCAAGACTTGAAACATCAATTTTAAATTCACCGTCTTCTACACCATAATCACTAACTGCGCCACCTTCTCCTGTCCAGACATACCAGTTATCAGGAGAACTGCTCATTTTATCTAAAATTGAGCTGTTAAATTCACCATTGACAACCGCGTTTTTAGTATATTCTGGTTCTTCAGGATTTCCACCTCTTTGAGCCTGATTATCATCTGTTCTTTCTACAACATGATATGGCTCTTGATCATCATCAATATACCATCTCATTTCGTCTGGAGTCCATTCGAAAATAAAATCGTGATAGCCGTCAGTAAAATCTCCTTCATCTAAAACATAGTGCTGGGTAATTCCGCCACCACCATAGTGGTTGGGACCGTGAACTGTTCCGTGAACCTCATCTGTCTGACCGGCGATGAATTCCATCATGTCAATTTCTCCGGAGCCAGGCCATGGGTTTTCAGTGATATCTGAACCTAACATCCAGAATGCAGGCCAGAGTCCCTGTCCTTCAGGAAGTTTTGCTCTGATTTCAACTCGACCATATTTCATATTAACTTTATCCTGAGTAATCATTCTGGTAGAAGTATAATCATATTCCCCATACTGATCACTGCGCTGTTCTTCTCTAACTGTAATTACTAAGTTACTGTCTTCAACATGTGCATTTTCACCTTCAGTATAATACTGCAGCTCATTATTACCCCAGCCAGGAATACCCTGCTTATGACCGTTTCCTACTTCATAGGTCCAGTAATCCTCATTAACCTCTTCTCCATCAAAGTCATCTTCCCAGTCTAAGTTACCGTCCTGATCATAAACTTTAATGTAGTCAACCAGCATTTCTTTAGGGAAATCAGTATCGACCTGACCACCCATGTTACCACCAACAGCTACATTAAAGATAAAGAAGAAGTCTTTATTATAAACCCACTTTTTTTTCTGTTCTTCTGGAATCTCATCAGCAGATGCTTCTCCGACTTCTGTCAGGCTGACATTATCCAGCCAGATTGTACCAGTGTTTTTACCAAGCTGAAATTCTACTCGTGACTTGGAATCAGTATCTTCAATCATTACAAATTCAAATTCATAACTTTTCATTTCTCTGTCAAGCTCTGCTACAAAGCCTCCTGTTTCTCCCTTACCGCCGACATATGAGCCCCAGCCTCTATCTGCTGTTCCACCAACTTTTAACTCTAACTCTCTCGGCTTTGAGGCCTTAGCATCAAACTCAACTTTATATTTGTAGCCTTTTTTGATTTCCACCGGTGCCTGCAGCAGCTGAATCGAATAGGTATTGCTGCCGCCCTCAAAGACAGATACTTTAAACATTTCACTATCTATTTCTCCAACACCAGCTCCAGCATTCTCTAAAAAGAGCCAGTTATCTTCGGTTGCAAAATTCCCGCCACCGTTGTCAGTTACATTGTTGATAGTTTTGATATCCTCTGTAAATTCACCATTACCTAAAATGTTTTCAGCACTTACAGCAGCACTGAAAAAAGATAAAGCTAAAAGCACAATTAACAACACAGAAAAATTTTTCTTTAACTTTAACATTTTATCACCCTTTTATTAATAATTTTTGTACCTATTTGTACCGGGTACAAGTGAAAATAATCTCATAGTCTTAATAAACCAGAGTCTGAATCGCATGAGCCGGAATTGTAATTTTAACTGCCTGACCCTCTTCTTTTAAGCTGAATTCCTGTGCCTCATCTTTTTCATTCATAACTACAACTGCTGTAGTCTGATCTGGATTTTCGAAGGCTGTAATCAAAAGCTCATCATTTGCTGACGCAACCCCAATTTTTGTGGCTCCAGGCTTAATATATTTGCTGAAATGACCCAGATAATAGTAGGGACTGTTATAATGGATTTTGTTCTTCTGAGTATCCACAATTATTGGCGCATCACAGTAATTTTGAACATGATTTGGTCCACCTTCTTCGTTCAGAACGAGATTCCAGTCAACCCAGCCAGTTGTATAATGGTTTAGATCAGCGATGACATGGCGTCCGTATTTTTCACCGGTCCACCATTCTCCAATAAAATCATCTGCATCAAATAGGGGATTACAGCCTTCAGTAAAGACCAGTTCCTTATTGTAGGTCTCATAGGTATAGCTTAAAACCTCATCATCAACTATATCTTTAGTGTCATCTTCACCATACCAGTGAAAACCTACTCCCCAGACCCACTTAGCTGCCTCCGGATCAGTGAAAATGGTATCAACTCTGGATTTCATAATATCTTTGTTGTGGTCAAAAACCATAATCTTAACATCTTCCAGACCCGCTTCTTTTAAAGTTGGTCCTAAGACCTTAACAAAGTCTCTTTCTTCTTCATCTTCATAAATACAGTTATCCCAGGGAGTTTCAGCCATCGGCTCATTCTGAATGGTCACACCCCAGATATCCATATCTCTTTGCTGATATTCTTTGATATAACGGGCAAAATAGTCGGCCCAGGTCTGCCAGTATTCTTTTTTTAATTTACCGCCTTTGTTCATCCTACCGTTTGTTTTCATCCAGGCAGGTGGACTCCAGGGTGAGGAAAAGAGCTTAAATTCTGCTCCCTCAACTGCCATTGCATCTTTGATAAAAGGAATTAAATATTCTTCATCCCGGGAAAGATCAAAGTCTCGAAGTTCTGTGTCTCCCTCAGTTTCTGTATAGGCATAGTTGCCCAGTGAAAAATCACAGCTGTTAATGTGGGTTCTGCACAAGCTGTAGCCGATTCCTTTTTCAGGATGAAAATATGCTTCTAATACTTCATCTCTCAATTCTGACGGTACCTGGGCTAAAGTGTAGGCTCCCGCTTCAGTAAAGGCCCCACCAAAACCAGTGATCGACTGAGCTTTTTGGTCCCGTTTGATTTCAAAGGCCGCTGAAGCAGCAACCGTTTCTTTTTTGAATTCTAGTGTATTCTTTTCTGTCAATCTGTCTTCTGTATCTTTTGCTGTCTGAATAACTTTAATTTTTTTTGTCATTAAATTTTCATCCCTTCAAATTTTTATTACTTGTAAACTCTTACCCAATCAACATACATCTTCTGTGGAAATTCTGTAGTGGAATCCGGGTAGCCCGGCCAGTTGCCGCCTGTATTTTTAAGATCTAACTATTTAGTGTAATGTCTAATCCAATCTATATACATATACTGTGGAAAACCTGTTGTTTCATCAGGAGTATCAGTAAAGTGGCCTCCTACAGCAATATTGAATAGCACATAAAAATTCTTATGAAATTCATTTTCAATATCTGAAGAAATATCTTTTCTTCCAAATTCAATTCCATCTAATTTCCATATAATCTCTTCCTGATCCCACTCTATTGCAAATACATGAAAGTCATCCTTAAATAGCTCACCATCTGCTAGAGTATATGATCCAGCTGGAACGGGTTCATTATATCCTGCAGTATTTGATTCTGTACCAGGATCTCGATGGACTGTTCCATGAACTGTTCCCTGACCATAATTTGGATCTCCTTTAGCTCCACTTTCTAAAATATCAATTTCACCACACTGCGGCCAAGATGTACTACCACCAGTTTCACTTATATTATCTCCCAACATCCAGAATGCTGGCCAGATACCTTTACCACCAGGTAATTTGATTCTAGCTGCTATTTTCCCATATTTAAATGTTTTTCCATCAGCTCCAGAGTCTCCATCCTGACCTCCTGGATTAGATATAACCCTGGCTGAAGTATAGTTACCCTGCTGATCATAAGCTCCACCATCATAAGTTGCTTTCAATACCATATAACCATTCTCTTCATAGGCTGTTGATCGCTCACCTGTATAACTTTCCAATTCATTATTGAAAGGAGTCATCAATCGCTGTCTTGTCCAGATATTAGTATCAAAATCCCCGTCATTGAATTCATCGCTCCAGTCGAGGTTCCAGCCAGCACCAGGTTCCCAGTCATCTTCTGGAATTGTAGGATCTAAAAATGATACAGCTACAGTATGGTCACTACCGTTGATAACTACGCTTTTTGATTTTGCAGTTGAGTCATTGTATACCTTTAAAGTATAAGTACCATTTTTTACTTCAAACTGAGCTGAGTCTCCTTCTTCATTGGCAACCATTTCTTCCTCATCATAGAGTTCAATCATAAGTGGAGAAGATTGATTATAATCAACCTGTACAGTTAGAGTGTGACTGCTGATGCTGTCACTGCTTCCACCATTACAGGCAGTTAATATTAAAAGCATTGATATTAAGATGAGTAATAAAAACAATTTTTTTCTATTTTTTGTCATAGAATTTCTCCTAATTCTTATTAGAAAATACTTTTTTTAAATAGTCTAAAAATAGACATCTATATCTCTATAATATTTTATATCATTAAATCTCCAATATCTTTAAAATATTCTATCCATTTAATAGAAATTATACTTATTAATTAGATATTCAAAGATAACCTTATATTTAATCTGTTAATCATTTTGATTATTTTTTGATAAACATTCTCGCTGAAGTAAAATCATCTTCAGCGAAAATGTTTTATTTAATAATACTTTATTTAGTTAATAAAAACTATATCATCTATATAGAATACTTGCTCTGAGCTTGGAGATGTTCCAAAATTACCGAATATTGATATTTTGTTATATGTTTGCGATGGATCCAATGCTGCGGTTCCTTCTGCTTGATTTGAAAAATCAAATGTTAATGTT
>NZ_QBLR01000150.1:0-8154 GCF_003070835.1 Halanaerobium sp.
TAGAGCCGCAGCAGCAGTTGAAAAGATGACTTTTGGCCCGGGGAATCAGGATTATTTCTGGATTAATAATCAGCAGCCGGTGATGATTATGCACCCTTATTCTAAAAGCTTAGAAGGTGAAAATATCGGCTCGATTCAGGATCCGGATGGTAAATATTTATTTAGAGATATGGTAGAAGTGGTAAAAGAGAAGGGTTCTGGATTTGTAGAATATCAGTGGCAGTATTATGATCAGGAAGGGCGAGTTGAACCCAAGCTTTCTTATGTTGAGGGATTTGAACCCTGGGATTGGATTATTGGAACTGGAGTTTACATAAATAATATTAGAAGTTCTTATTTAGAACTCAGAAACCAATTTTTAATAATTGGAGCTATAATTCTATTGATTTCCTTAGTTTTAACTTATTTGATTGCAAATTATCTGGCCAGGCCAATTACACTGCTGACCTCGATAATTAATAAACTTTCAGACTTTGATCTTAGAGATGATAATAGTAAAGCTTTAAATAAGTACAGCAGCCGAAAAGATGAAATTGGATCAATTGCTGAGGCGCTTAAAGTCTTGAAAAAAAATCTGCTGGACTCAGTAACAAAAGAAGCAAATATTGCTGATAACCTGGCGGCATCGAGCGAGGAACTATCGGCAAGTAGTGAAGAAATGTCGGCCTCTGCTGATGAGGTAAGTAATTCTGTCAAAAAACTGGCTCAGGGAACTGTGGAACAAAATGATATGTTGAGTCAAACTGAGGAAAACATGTCAGAACTTGATCAAAAAATTGATTCAATCACAGAAAAAGCAGAAGTTATTAAAACTGAGGCAGAAGCAGCAGGAACTGAAATTGATAAAGGAAGTAAAGCTGTTAAAACTACTGCAGATCAGATAGAAGTAGTGGTAGATAATCAGCAGTCTGTTTTAAAAAGTGTAACAGAGTTAGATGAATTATCAGGACAGATAGGTAAAATTGTTGAAATTATTAATGGTATAGCAGATCAAACTAATCTTTTAGCTTTAAATGCAGCAATTGAAGCAGCTCGGGCTGGGGAAGCTGGTCGTGGTTTTAGTGTTGTTGCGGAAGAGATAAGAGAATTGGCCGAAGAATCTTCCACTGCTACAGATGAAATCAATAATTTAATTAAAGAGATTCAGAAAAAAGTTAGTGACACTACAGAAATGATGGATCAGTCTGAACAGGGGGTTAAAGCCAGCAGCCAGGCAGTATCCAGAGCTGAAAAGACTTTTGCAGAAATTGAAAAGGTTGTTCTTCGTTTGAATGATTTAATAACTGAAATTGCTGATAATTCTCAGGAAATGAAACTTAAAGGTAAAGATGTAAATCAGGCTGTGGAAAATATTTCAAAAATCAGTCATGAATCTGCTTCGATAGCGGAAGAAGTAGCAGCTGCCTCAGGTGAACAGAGTCATTCTACAATTGATATTGTCAAAGCTGCAGAAGATTTAGCAGAAATGGCTCAAAATTTAACTGTTATTACCTCTCGTTATAAAAGCTAACAACGATTTTTTAATGCCCGGACAAAAATTTCTTTTTGGCCGGGCATTTTAATTTTTATGGTTATAAACTGAGAGTGGAAAAGCCCTGCTAGTTCAACTTAGATGTAGTTTTTTATCAAATAAATTAAGAATCTTAGTTGACTTGTGGTCAGTTTTTTGCTATCCTTAATTGTGTCAATTAAATAAAGAGATAAATTTAGATTCGAATGGAATCTTATTAGAACAATTAAATCACCTGCTAAGGAGGAAAAATAATGTCAGTAGAAGATAGGGAAAAGTCATTAGAAGATAAAAAAGAAACAATTCGTCAGGGTGGCGGCCAGGCAAGAATCGAAAAACAGCATAAAAAAAATAAAAAAACTGCCAGAGAAAGAATTGAATACTTGCTGGATGACGGTACATTTAACGAATTGAATATGTTTGTGGAAAATCGCAGCACCTCTCTGGGTATGGATGAAAAAGACGTTCCAGGAGAAGGTGTTGTAGTTGGTTATGGAACAATTGAAGGCCGTTTGGTTTATGTTTACGCTCAGGATTTCACAGTAATGGGAGGTTCAGTTGGAGAAGCTCATGCTAATAAAATTTCTGAGGTAATGGACCTTGCTGTTAAAAACGGAGCTCCAGTAATTGGACTTAATGATTCCGGTGGTGCTAGAATCAATGAGGGGATAGATTCACTCAATGGATACGGAGAGATTTTCTACCGCAACACTAAAGCTTCAGGAGTAGTTCCTCAAATTACAGCAATCCTGGGTCCCTGTGCCGGGGGAGCAGTTTATTCTCCAGCGATAACAGATTTTATTGTGATGGTTGATCAGACATCTAAGATGTTTATTACCGGTCCCAGTGTTGTTAAATCTGTAACTGGCGAGGAAGTTTCAGCAGAAGAACTTGGTGGAGCAGCTACTCACAATGAAATTAGTGGAGTTGCACATTTCATGGAAGCAAATGAAGAAGCCGCCTTAGAAAGAATAAGAAAATTGTTATCTTACATACCAGATAATTTTGAGGAAAAGCCAGAAATAATAGATAACAGTGATAATCCTGGGAGAAGTACTGAGGAATTAAAAGAAATAGTAAATGAAAACCCCAAAAAAGCATATAATGTTAAAAATGTGATAGAAATTCTTGTTGATCAGGATAGTTTTATGGAGATCCAGCCGTATTTTGCTAAAAATGCAGTTATAGGCTTTGCTCGTTTAAACGGCCGCAGTGTTGGTATTGTAGCAAATCAGCCTCAGTTTTTAGCGGGCTGCTTAAATATTGATGCTTCAACTAAAATCGCACGCTTTATTCGTTTCTGTGACAGCTTCAATATCCCAATCATTTCTTTAGTTGATGTTCCAGGATATTTACCTGGAGTGGAGCAGGAATATGGTGGAGTAATCAGACACGGGGCTAAGGTGCTTTATGCTTACTCAGAAGCAACAGTTCCCAAGATTACATTAATTATGCGCAAGGCTTATGGTGGAGCTTATATAGCAATGGGAAGCCGTTCAGTTAGAGCTGATTTAGTTTATGCCTGGCCGATAGCAGAAATTGCAGTTATGGGTCCAGAAGGTGCAGCTAATGTAATTTATAGAAAAGAAATCGCAGCAGCCGATGATCCAGATCAGCTGCGTCAGGAAAAAATTGATGAATACAAAGATAATTTTGCCAATCCTTATATTGCAGCTAAAAGAGGAATGGTAAATGATGTGATTAAGATGGAAGAAAGCAGAAATAAATTAATCAATGGTCTGGAAATGATGATTAATAAAAAAGAAAACGCTCAGGCTAAAAAGCATGGTAATATTCCATTATAAAATAGTTTGAAAATCGATTTATAATTAGATTTATAATTATTTGACGTAACGTATTTAAAGTTGGGAGGAATTTGATGAATGTCTTAGGAGAAACACTGGAGATTACCGTAATCGGGCTTTCAGTTGTTTTTTTAGTACTGCTTTTATTAACCATTATCTTAAAGCTTCAGGGCTGGTTAATGGAAAGATTCTTTTTAAAGAAAAAAAAGGAAACTAAAAAGCAGACTAAAGAAGATGAGAGAAAAATAGAAAAAGAAAAAAAGATAAGAGCTGTTATTGCTGCAGCGGTAGATTCGTATCTTAAAGAGCATCCGGCAGGATTTATTAAACAGGAGGGTACAAATATGCAAAAATATAAAATTAAAATTGATGATGAAATATATGAGGTTGAAGTTGAGCGGGTTGATGAAGCTAATAATGAGATTAAGTCAATTAATAAGAGTTCCGGGCAGAGTAAAAGTAAATTTTCTACAATTTCTAAAAACACTAATAAGCAAACAGAAAAAAAGTCAGGGGCAAAAAAGAGAGCTGCTGAAATTAAGAGTACAGAAAAATCGGTAACTACTTCCGGAGATTCAGAAGATGGAGTAGAAATTAAAGCACCGATGCCGGGTCAGATTTTAATGCTTGCTGCTGCCGAAGGAGATGAAGTTCAGGAAGGCCAGCATCTGGCAGTATTAGAGGCAATGAAAATGGAAAATGATATTACAGCACCAAAAGCTGGTGTAATTAAAGAGGTATGTGTCAAAGAAGGTAAAGAAGTTAATTCAGGAGATAATTTATTTATTATAAATTAACAGTAAAAGGACGGTGTACTATTTGTGACAGATAAAATAATATTATTTTTACAGGCAAGTGGTTTTGCTCAATTTAGCTGGGGTCATGTTGGAATGATAATCATTTCAGCAATCTTAATGTATCTTGCGATATTTAAAGAATATGAACCCCTTTTATTATTACCAATTAGTTTTGGGATTTTCCTATCAAATATACCGGGAACAGGATTAATGTCAGGTCCAACAGCTGAAACTGTTGGCGGCTTACTGCATTATCTTTATGAAGGAGTTAGACTGGGAATTTATCCCCCCTTAATATTTTTAGGAATTGGGGCAATGACCGATTTTGGTCCTCTAATTGCTCAGCCAAAAACTATGCTGCTGGGAGCAGCTGCTCAGCTGGGGATATTTACTACTTTTTTGGGTTCTAGATTATTAGGATTTAGTCCAGCAGAAGCCGGCTCAATTGCGATTATTGGTGGTGCGGATGGCCCAACATCTATTTATTTAACTTCATTATTATCACCACATTTGTTGGGGCCGATAGCAATTGCAGCTTACATATATATTGCTCTGGTACCATTAATTCAGCCGGTAATTATTAAGTTTTTTACTACTAAAGAGGAAAGAGCAGTAGAGATGGATCAGATGCGTAGAGTTAAAAAGATTGAAAAATTAATTTTTCCAATTTTAGTCTCATTAATTGTGGGCTTAATTGTACCCCAGGCTTTATCGCTGGTAGGAATGCTGATGTTGGGAAATATATTAAAAGAAAGTGGAGTTACTAAAAGACTATCAGATACTGCCAGCACTGCAATGATAAATATTGTTACAATTCTCTTAATGTTGAGTGTTGGTGCCAGTCTAAATGCTGAACAATTCTTTACTCTTCAGTTTATTTCTATAATTGGACTCGGCTTATCTGCTTTTGCTTTGAGTACTTTTTCCGGTTTAATGATGGGTAAGTTAATGTATTACCTGACAGATGGTAAAATCAATCCAATAATTGGTGCGGCTGGAGTTTCAGCAGTGCCTGAGGCAGCTAGATGTTCTCAAAAACTTGGTAATGAGGCAAATCCAGGTAATTTCTTATTAATGCATGCTATGGGACCAAATGTTGCAGGAGTAATTGGTTCGGCAGTTGCAGCGGGAGTACTGTTATCTATTTTAGGATAGTTATAATTAAATTAAAGATTAGGCCGGCAGTTTAACTGCCTGCTTAATTTTTAAGAAAATTATTCATAAGATTGAAATAAATAAACTGGTAATTGTATTACAAATTTAGTTTAACATAAAATTTGCTTTCAAAATGCAGACAATATAGTCTGCAGGTGATTTATTATTTAAAACCCTGTCAGCTGAAGCAGGGTTTTTGCAATTTATAACGAAATATAGTCTTAAGAGTTAATATATTATTTTAAAATAGATATTAGAACCTACATTTGCTTTAGGATTTGATTCTATTTTTTTAATTAAAGAATAATTGGGGGTAAATATTATGTTAAAAGATGAAAAGCTAAAACATTTAAAAGGCAGATTGAATAATGTAACTGAGGAAGTTGTTTTAAAAATGCTAAGAGATATGCTGCAGAGAAAGGAATTTGAAGATGTTTGTAAAGATGAAGACTGTCTGCTGGATATGGCAAGCTATGCTTTAAACCGTTTGCCAGCTAAATATGTAGCTACATCTAAGGGAGAAGTTTATTCAAAAACTGAGGAACTTGAACAGCAGCATTCTGTTGATCTGCTTTCAGTAGTCACCAGAGCAATTAAAGTTGTATCCGAAAATGACAACCATGATAATCATTAATTTGCTTATATCTTTTGCTACTTTAGAATAAAAATAGTGTTAGGAGAGATTTATATGTTCGATGAACGTTATTTTAAAATTGGCCGTGGAATAATCATCTTACTTGTTATTATATTTTTAGCAGGACAGATACCATATTTTACAGCACCTTTGACTTCTGTACTCAGTTTTATACTGCTGCCGCTGTTATTTAGTACTTTTTTATATTATCTAATGCGGCCTCTGGTTAGATTTTTGCATAAATGGATTAAAAATAAAGCATTATCAATAGTGATCTCGTTTCTGGTTGTGACTGCTATCCTAACCATTGTGTTTTATTTTGGAGGCAGCATTATTTATAATCAGGGTAAGGAATTGAGCCAGACCTTGAGTGGAAATTATGACTATATTTATAATTTTATTCTGGGAATAATTGAAAGTTTAAGAGAATATATTAATATTGATCAGGAATTTTTAGAAGAGTTAAAATTACGGCAAAGAATATTTTCTTATGCTAATGATCTGGCTCAGCAAATCTCTTCTTATAATTATATGGGAATTTTTAGTTCGATTACTAACTTTGGCTTAATAATAGTCTTAATCCCATTTGTTTTATTTTATTTACTTAAAGATGACCAAAAATTATTTAGTAATATGATGACAATTGTGCCAGAAGCAAATAAAAGAAAAGTTGAAAAACTGGCGGTGGAAATTGATCACTTAGTTTCAACATTTATTAGTTCACAGGTAGTGGTTGCTTTTTTTCTGGGCTTAGTAATGTTCACCGGATTTTTGATAATTAGACTCCCTAATGCAGCTGTGCTGGCATTTATTGCCATGATAACCTCTTTAATTCCGATTATTGGGCCTTTTTTTGGCAGTCTGCCTGCTGTATTTGTCGCTGCGACAAATAGCTGGTTTTTGTTTTTAGGGGTATTAATAACTATTGTGATAGCGCAGTATTTGGAAGGCAATGTAATCAGACCACTGGTTCAGGGTAGAAGACTGGAGATTCATCCCATTGTTGTTTTATTTGTTGTTTTATCAGGAGTTTATTTATTTGGTTTTATCGGAGCTTTAACAGCAGTTCCTTTATATGTAGTTTTAAGATTGCTGTTTAGAAAAAAATATATTGAATAGTCTGTTGTGTTGGTACCGGGCACCTGGATAAATTTACCTTTTAATTTTAAATTTCCCAGGTGCCCGGTACTCTTTTTTATGTAAATTGAGTTACTTTTTCAGCTAAAACCTTGACTAAAGTTGAGTAATGTTGTAGGATATAAATAGCAGTATGCTGAGCAGATAACTTTAATAAAGGAGATGACATAGATTATGGATAAAAAATTGCTTAAAATTTGTAATCTGGAATCAAAAGTTGAAGAAGAAAAAATATTAAATGGAATTGATTTAGAAGTTAATAAAGGTGAAATTCATGTAATTATGGGTCCCAATGGAGCTGGAAAATCAACTCTAGCAAATGTTTTGATGGGTCACCCAGAACACAAGATTATAAAGGGAAATATCGAATTTGAAGGTGAAAACATTAATCAACTTGCTGTTGATAAAAGGGCCAAGAAGGGGATTTTCTTATCATTTCAATATCCTCAGGAAATTCCAGGAGTAACCGTGGAAAATTTTCTGCGGACTGCTAAAACTGCAGTTAGCGGAGAACAGCAGAGTATTTTTGACTTTAAATTTCTTCTGGAAGAAAAAATGAATCTGCTTAATATTGATCAATCATATGCAGATCGCTATTTAAATAAAGGCTTTTCTGGTGGAGAGAAAAAGAAAAATGAAATTCTGCAGATGGCAGTTTTAGAACCAAAACTTGCTATTTTAGATGAAACTGATTCTGGACTGGATGTTGATGCAACCAAGACTGTTGCAGAAGGAATTAAAAAACTGGCTTCTGAAGATAATGCAATGATAATAATTACCCACCATAATAAGATTTTAGACTATCTAAAACCTGATTATGTACATGTGCTGGTTGATGGTAGAATTGCCAAATCAGGGAATATGGAGCTGGCAGCAGAAATTGAAAAAGAAGGTTTTGCCAGATATAAAGAAGAAGCTTTAGATGAGAGTAATTCTAAAAGTAACTGTTAGTACAGATTTTTAGCTGTCACTCTGTCTAGCAAATTGATCTGGGGAAATTAAGTATTTTTAAGATAGATTTGGCTCTTCGCTATTTAGTGTGGGTAATACAAATGGCATATATTAACATTAATGGTAATGCAAAATTAAAAATTAGCATGAATGCAGTTTGAAATT
>NZ_QBLR01000151.1:0-8131 GCF_003070835.1 Halanaerobium sp.
TTTAGTTACCGCCGGAAAACCCGCCTCTTTTAATTCAGAAAGAACCGTTGAACTTTTTTCCGGTCTGATAATCGCCTGCAATAATTTCACTTATATCATCCCTTCTCGCTCTCTTAATCTGCTACTCGCTTACTCACTGCTAATTTAGTACTTTTTAAAATAGTTAAATTCAAATAAAGATTAACTCAGTCAGCTTCTAAAACTACACCTCTAAAATACCAAAGTCCATCATTAACTGTTCTAACTCATCCTGCTCCATTGGATCTGGAATTACAAAGAGTTCATTGTCATCAATTGCCTTTGCTAAATTCCTGTATTCCTGGGCCTGATCTGATTCCGGGTCATAGGCAATAACAACTTTTCTGTTAATCTCAGCTCTCTGCACAATATTGTCCCGGGGTACAAAGTGAATTAGCTGACTGCCAAGTTTTTTAGCAAAAGATTCCAGCAGTTCCAGCTCACCATCAACCTGACGGCTGTTGCAGATAATTCCTCCCAGTCTTACTCCCCCGGATTCAGCATATCTTTTAATACCTTTACAGATATTATTTGCTGCATAAAGTGCCATTAACTCTCCACTTGCTACTATATATATTTCCTGTGCTTTACCCTCTCTGATCGGCATTGCAAAACCACCACAGACAACATCACCCAGAACATCGTAAAATACATAGTCAAGTTCATCAGTATAGGCTCCTAAACTCTCCAGCATGTTAATTGAGGTTATAATACCACGACCAGCACAGCCTACACCAGGCTCAGGTCCCCCAGATTCTACACAGCGAATATTTTCAAAATCTTTACCGCGCTTTAAGATATCATCCAGCTCAATATCCTGTCCCTCTTCTCTTAAAGTATCCAGAACTGTCTGCTGGTCCATACCCCCCAGCAGCATTCTGGTTGAATCAGCTTTGGGATCACATCCAACCACCATGATTTCCTTTCCCATCTCTGCCAGTGACGAGGTTAAATTCTGAGTTGTAGTTGATTTTCCAATACCACCTTTTCCATAAATCGCTACCTGTCTCAATTCTTCTTTCATTTTTTTTCCTCCTAGAGTTTGATATTATATTATAGACATTCGAAATTTATTCGAATATTTATAACCTTATTGAATTATAAATTTAAATCACGGTAGAGAATGAGTTTTTTTATATTTCTGCTCATTTATGTTAGGTTTTAAATTTATTATCTAAAGTATAACATCATAATTGGTATTTTCAAGTGTATAATTGTATATAAGCTAAATATATAACATGAAGGTGTCATTTATAGCTGGATACAAAAAAACCTGGATTAGCAAAAACTGCTATCCAGGTCAGATATCTTTTAATTCATTTTCTGTTAAAGCTCTTTTTAACTCGGTAGATTTTCTTTTAATCTTTTTTAATTTCAGTTCAGCTTCTTTAAGGCTCAAATAAAGACCAAATTCTCTATACTTTGCGATCACTGCTTTTTTCCCGGAGTGTTTTCCAATTATAATTTCCCGTTTCAACCCGACTTCTGCTGGAGAAAATGCTTCATATGTAGTGGGATTTTTCAAGATACCAGCTACATGAATACCAGATTCGTGCTTAAAAATATCTTTTCCAATTACTGCTTTATTAACAGCCGGAAAATCGTTTAAATACTCTGCCATTAGCCGACTTAACTCAAAGAGTTTTTCTGTTTTATATTTGCTGTCTAGAGCTTCAATCTTTTTTAAGATCATCATAATTTCTTCTAGCGCTGTTCTCCGGTAAGGTTTTTTGCTAAAACCATTAAAACTGGCACAAATGCCTTGAGCACCAGCTTTATAAGCTGCCAGTGATGCTGCAGCTGCTGTCTGGAAGACATTACTGCAGTTTACTTCCAGTTCAAAATCAGCGGTGCTGATAATAGCCTCTATTCTTTGCTTAAATTTTAGCGGCTCAATTACAGTTTCTGCTTCCTGATAGGAAAATCTATTAACTCCCCTTGTACGGCAAAAATCAGCAAGCTCCAGGATTAAGTTCAAATTGACTGCAGAAGCGTTTTGGAACTCGACTACTATTTCCAGACCCTTTTCCTGAGCATAATAGATGCTTCTCTTTAAATCAGTCAATAATAGATCTGCCGACTTCTTATAAACTAGCCGTCTGAACTGTAAATTTTTTAATGAAACAGAAATAACTGCAGTATCTACTTCTGCCTGCCATGATTTTTGTAGATCAGAAATTAAGGGCCTGTTCCAGCTGCGAAATTTCAGCCTTTTCTTTGCTGCAATTTTCTTATTTTTTTCAGAGATACTCCCAGCTCTAAATTCTTCTGTTAAAGCTGCTGAGCCTATTTCGACTTCTTCTATTCCCATTTCTGTCATTATTTTAATTATCTCAGCTTCTGTGCTCTTAAGAGCTGCCAGGTCAAGCAGCGGCAAATTTCTAAAAGTGATATCTGTCAGTTTAGTTTTCGGCACAATAAACACCTCCCCAGTTAGAAAAAGACCCCAACCTTAAATGGCCGGGATCTTTTCTGAACTTACTGTATAGTATTTAGCAACTCAGTTTTAAATGAGTTATTAAATTACTGTACTTCAACACTTTCATTGACAATATCTCCATCTTCAATCTTCCAGATACCAATAGCTCCCATACTGTCTCCAACATCATTAAAGAGTACAGGACCGGAAGCACCCTCATAGCGAATTTTCTCTCCAGCTTCAATTAAGTCTTTAGCTTTATTCCATTCATTGATATTAACTACCATTCCGTCTTCAGCTAAGACTTCATTAATAGCATCTCTAATGGCCGGACCTTCTGTACTTCCAGCTTTTTCAATTGCCAGAGCCAGGACAAAGGTGGCATCAAAACTGGTATCAATATATGGTTTAGGTGGAATTTCGCCAAATTCTTCTTCATAAAGCTCGGTAAATAACTCTGGACCCTCTCCACCAGGCATGGAAGTTGGTGCTGTACCACGCATTCCTTCCAGATACTGTTCAACACCCTCTGTAATTTCAGGTGCTTTTAAACCATCTGTAAAGATAAATTCATCAAAAAAACCATTTTCTAAAGCCTGTCTGATAATTGTGATTCCACCATCATCAGTGTAGGCAATTAATAATAAAGCATCCGGATTGTCTTCAGCAGCTTCCATCAGTTCACTTCTATAGGAAACTTTGTTTGGTTCAAAAGCAATTGAGGCAGTTACCTCTCCACCTCTTTCTTCGAACTGCTCAACTACTGCATCATTTAAACCCTGACCATAGTCATTATTCACATAAATTACTGCCAGTGAATCATGATTTAAGTCTGCGGCCAGATTACCGGCAACTACCCCCTGTAAACTATCAGAAGGTACTGTTCTAAATACAAATCCATCGTCATCTAAATTAGTCAGTACTGGTGAGGTAGAAGCAGGAGAGATCAAAACTACCTCACCGGGAACCGTAACACTCTCAGCAACAGGGATTGTAACACCACTTGATAAAGCACCTACTATGGCATTGATCCCATTTACAGAAACTAACTTCTGGGCCCCATCAACTCCTGCCTGGGGATTTGTCTGGGTGTCAACATTAACTAACTCCAGCTCTCTTCCCCCCAGCAGACCGCCCTGTTCGTTAATAATTTTTTGAGCCAGCAGGGTACCATTACGGGTAAACTGCCCATAAGAAGCAAGTCCACCAGTAAGCGGCATTAAAGTACCAATTTTAACAGTTTCCTGAGCCAGGGCCCCGCTAACAGTCAGAGACAGAAACAACATTAACAGCATTGTAATCAAGATTTTCTTTTTAAACATTATTTTTCCTCCTCTTATTCTCTCTACTTGTTATATTTAAAAATACTCAGCTAAGAGTAAATTTCAGACTCATATTTTAATATTTTCTTTCTTTAGTGCTGTAATTTTTATAACCTGAATTAACGAAAATTTAACCATCAGCTGTTGTCGAAGCACTGCTGTATTTCTTTTCTCCAAATAAACCCTGAGGTCGATTCAGTAAAATTAATTCTAAAAATACTCCAATCAGGATTACTCTGATAGCAGCGGCCTGAGTTGTGTAAGCAGCAGGCAGCATTCCTGTTAAAAATTCAGTTCCTGTCCAGATTCCCCAGGTCAAAAAAGCACCGACAATCGAGCCAAAGTTATTAGCACTACCACCAATAATCAGCATTATCCAGACTAAAAAGGTGGCCTGCATCGGTCTAAAAGCCTCCGGTGAAATAAAGGAAGTAAAATGGGCGTAAAGGGCACCCCCAACTCCCATCATAAAAGCACCAAGGATAAAAGCCTCCATCCGGTAGCGAACTACATTTTTACCCACAGCTTTAACTACCTCTTCGTCTTCTCTAATCGCTCTCAAGATTCTACCCCAGGGAGAGTTAATCCCTTTTTCGCTGAGATAATAAAAGAGGGCGATAATTAAAACTACAATTAATAGAAAAAACAAATTATAGTTTGAACCAAAACTACCAGCCATCGGTTTTGGGATTGCTGAAATACCTCTAACACCATTACTCAACCAGGCTTCATTTTTGATTACCAGTCTGATTATTTCGGCAATACCAATTGTTGCTATTCCCAGATAGTCTTCCCGCAGTCGAATTGTTGGAATTCCTACCAGCAGTGCCACCAGAGCCGATATCAGCCCTGCAGCCAGCAGCCCGATAATAAAGGGCATTCCAAAACCACCCAGGTGATCAGGTGAGGGCCCTTTGGTCATAATTGCTGAAGTATAGGAGCCAACTGCCCAGAAACCAGCAATCCCGATATTAAAAAGCCCCGCAAAACCACGCTGCATATTCAAAGCCATAGTCATCACTGCATAAATACCAGCAAAAATCAAAAAGAAAACTAGATATGAAAAAACACCTGCAAAAGTCATCTATTTACACCTTCTTTCCCATTAAACCAGAAGGTCTAATAATTAACATTAAGATCATAATTGTAAAGGCAACTGCCGGCTTGTAGGCTGCGGAAATTATCAGAGTTGACATTTCCTGAGAAATACCAATTACCAGCCCCCCAAACATTGCCCCATAGGGACTGCCAATTCCTCCCAGAATAACCGCCGCAAATAATGGCAGCAGTAAATTCCAGCCCATTACCGGGGTCAGATGGGTATCAAAAGCAAGTAAAATACCTGCCGCTGCAGTCAGCACACCGCTCATTGCCCAGGTCCAGATAATTACTTTTTCTGTATTAATCCCAGTTATCTGAGCCAGATCAATGTTGTCTGACATTGCCCGCATGGCTTTACCCATTTTGGTTTTACTTAAAAATAAGTGAACTGCAATAACCAGGGTCAGAGCCAGAACTAAAATTATGATCTGATTTTCTTTAATTCTCAGCAGCCCTCCAGCCAGAACAATCGGCATCTGAATAGCTTTCTCATAAAATTGATTCTGCGGACCCCAGAATAATAAAACCAGATTTCTAATGATCAAAGCAGCTCCGACAGAAGAAATCATTACAATTACCGAATCTCTTTTCTTTAAATGTCTGTATAAGATAAGATTTAAAAGGATTGCTGTACCCGCAGTTAATAATGCTGCTAAAACAAAAGCCAGCCAAAATGGCAGGCCCAGCTGTACCTTAAATAAAAAAGCAAAATAAGCACCGAGTGTCATTAAATCACCATGTGCAAAATGTCCAAACTTCAAAATCCCATAAATTAATGATAATCCAATTGCACCCAGTGCTATAATTGATCCGAGTATTACTCCATTCAAAAACAACTGTAAGACCATAGACTTATCCTCCCAAAAAGAGCTGCGCTACTTCTTTATTCTCAAGTAAGCCTCGCCCACTATCTTCGTATTTTTTTTCACCAGCAGCCAGCACATAACCTCTATCTGACATTGCTAAAGCTTTTTTTGCATTTTGTTCTACCATTAAAATTGAAACTCCTGTTTTATTAATTTCTTCAACTTTTTCTAAAATTAAATCGATAAACATCGGTGCCAGTCCGGCTGTTGGTTCATCTAAGAGCAGCAGTTTGGGCTCCATTACCAGAGCTCTGCCAAAAGCCACCATCTGTCTCTGCCCACCACTTAAAGTACCTGCTTTTTTCTTTCTCTTCTCAATTAGCGGTGGAAACAGATTATAAATTAAATCAAACCTGTCGCTGAGCTTCTTTGTTGATACATAAGCACCCAGTTCCAGATTTTCTTCCACGGTTAAAGTTGGAAAAATATTGTCAGTCTGTGGTACAAAAGAAAGTCCTTTTTTTATCATCTGGTCAGTTGCTGTAGCTGTTAAATCACTGCCCAGATAATTAATTTCTCCGCCCATAATATCAACTAGAGAAAAAATAGATTTTAAAAGAGTGGACTTTCCGGAGCCGTTGGGCCCCACAATGGAAACAATCTCTCCCTGTTCAACATTTAGAGAAATACCGTGGATTATCTCTATTTCACCATAACCGGCATAAATTTCATTAATTCTCAACAATAAGACCACTCCTTAAGCCGTTTTTTCTCCCAGATAAGCTTCTAAAACCCGGGGGTTGCTCTTAACTTCAGCCGGAGTTCCTTCAACTAAATGCTTACCGTCATTCATTACAATAACTCGATCACAGATATTCATTATTAAATCCATATTATGCTCAATCAAAAGTATAGTTTTTCCTCTTTCTTTTAATTTAATAATATTTTCTGCAATTTTATTCAATAAAGTCGGATTAACACCGGCTCCTGGTTCATCCAGCATAATTAATTCTGGATCGGCCATTAATGCTCTTCCAAGTTCCAGCAGTTTCTTCTGTCCACCCGATAGGTTAACAGCCATCTCATCAGCCAGGTGAGTCATCTCCAGAAATTCTAAAGTCTCAAAAGCTTTAGCCTCAACTGACTTTTCTTCTCTACTTACTTTTGCCGAATTAAACCAGCTGTTCCAGAGGTTTTCTCCACTCTGTCCTGAAGGTACAAGCATTAGATTTTCCATAACCGTCATCTTTTTTAAAGTTTTCGGGATCTGAAAAGTTCTGGCCAGACCAAGACGCGCAATCTGGTGCGGTGCAAAATTATTTACTTTCTGCTCAGAAAAATAAACCTCCCCCTGATCAAGATCTAAAGATCCGGCAATTAAATTGAACATCGTTGTTTTGCCAGCTCCATTTGGACCAATTAAACCAGTAATCGTATTCTTTTCTACTTCAAAAGAACATTCGTCTACTGCTCTAAATCCACTAAACTCTTTTACTGCACTTTTTACCTTTAACATAAAACATCTCTCCTTTCTACTCATCTACTCAATTTGTTAGCTTTATGTTAATTTGCTTTAATACTAATCCTTTTTATGGCAGGTGTCAAGTAGCCCAGTTACAATAAAGTTTTTAATCCCATTATCCAGGGATACATTGCTTCTTATTATCCATTTTATTCTTTTTAAACAAATTATTGGTTTTGTTTAGCCAGTTTAGATTGACTTATCTATCAGCATTATTATATAATTTAAGCAATAGAAGGGTGGGTAAGAAATATGAAAATAAGCAAATTATTAGAGAAGAATTTAATTAATCTTGATCTCAATACTAGTGATAAAGAAGAAACTTTAAGAGAAATGGTTAATTTATTAAAAATAGGGGATAAAATTCAGGTCCAGAATAAATTTCTGGCAAAAATAATTGAGAGAGAAAAAGAAGGCAGCACAGGTTTTGGGAGAGAAATTGCGGTCCCCCACGGTAAAAGCGAAACAGTTAACGAATTATCCCTGGCTATTGGCAGATCAAAACCAGGAATTGAATATCACAGTCTGGATGGAAAAAAAGTAAAACTGATATTTATGGTAGCTGATTATCCAGATTATTCACCTAAATATTTAAAATTAGTTTCGACTCTTGTCAGCTGGCTGAGAGAGGATGATTTCAGGAAAAGCTTACTTGAGGCAGAAGGAAAAACAGAATTTATAGAGCTTTTTAAAGAAAAAGAAAGATCTACTGAATAACAGCAGATCTTTCACCAGAATTTAAAGATAAAATAATATCTATTCTTTTATACCCTGGGTAGCAATTCCTTTAACGAAAAACTTCTGGGCCAGTAAAAATACAATTAGAGTTGGAATTACCACCATGATAGTTCCTGCCATAATAATTCCCCAGTCCCGTTCTGAAGAACTGGCAAAAAGCATTTTTACTCCCTGCTGAGCTAGCTTTTTTTGATCATCATTAATA
>NZ_QBLR01000152.1:0-8098 GCF_003070835.1 Halanaerobium sp.
GTTTTCTACTGAATTTATTTTTTTATAATCTATCTATTTCTTTTTTAAACTGGTTTATTCTTTCTACCTGAAGTGTAAATGATTCTAGCCTGGCTTCCATAACCTGAGTAAATACACTACCATCTGTCTCTAAGGCAAGAAATGGTAAAGATGAAAACTCATTCAGCACTTTTTTAGTTAAATTATTTCCATGATTTTTTGCCAATTTAAGTTTTTCTTTTTCTAGACATTTATTTAATACTGATTCTGCAACCCGATTTGGCATACAGCCAAAAGGACCAATGATAATAACACCATCTACCTGATCAATAATTTCATCAATACTGCTGCCTACAGTCAAAATTGCCTCCCCTGTCAGTTCCTTAGACAAAGCAGCTTCAGCAGTTTCGATCAGCGCATCTATTTTTGTGAGCCTGTAGTCATAAAGTCCTGTCTCTGCAAAAATCGATTTGATTGTCTTTTCTATCTTTTTCTGATAGATATTTTTTGCTTTCTGTTTAAGATTTCTAATAAAACCAGATTGCTTTTTATTGATTCCATTTTCAATTAAATAATCAACATAATATATCCATTCATTGTTGGGAGCAACCTTTGTCACTATGCCTTTTTTCGAAAGTTTTTCCACCAAAAATCTACGAGAAAATTTATCGCTCCTCACATAAATTTCTCCTGTAAGAGCTACTTTTTTTGCTTGCTTATATCTCTCATTTAATTTAATATCAGCAAGTACTGCCGCTTCCTTTTTCAGTAACTTTTTAATTTGACCCCAATTATTACTATCTAAAGCATTAAATATATTTTCTGTACTTTTTTTAAGCTGTTTTAATGCTTTTTCTTTGTCTGTAGCAAGAGCTAAAATAACACTCTCAATATCATCCAGTACATCAGCAGTAATTACTGCCTGCCAGGCTCGCATGGTAAATTTTCTGCCTAAACCTGCATAACCATTGTCAGCACTTAAGGTAAGTACAGCTGTATCTTCTATTTTTTTGTCTTCAATCAAATTGTTTAGTAATACATTGTATTGACCAAAGCGACATGGTCCTGAAGCTTCTGGCATAAAATAGGCAAGTATTTCTTCTTTATTTTTTCTTTTATCTAAATAATTAAGCATAGTTCCTAGTGTAAGTTGGAGGGGCAGACATTCTTTTGAACTTGAATTAGCCCTCCCCTTTTTTAGCTCAGCTTCACCAGGTGGAGGAGCAGCTTCAGCATTAATTCCACTATATCTTAGTCCTGAAACAACAGCTCTACTGGAATTCCCTCCCATTGAAGGTATTAAAACTTTTAAATTTTGTGAATCAAGTGAATGATTATTAGCTTTTGAATCAACAACTCTGACAGAATTATCATATTTTATTTCTGCTTTTTTAAAATTGCTTTCTTCCTTTGGAAGACCTTCATTTTCCTGAAGTTTTCTGTAACTTTCCACAACATCTAAAAAAGCTTCAATCCGGGTATTTAAACCAGCATCAGCTGTATGGCTGTCCAGCTCTAAGGTTAAAGAAGGTTTGCTTCCATTTTCTCTGCGAAAATAATTCAAAAGAAATGAGTCAGGTCCACAGCTGAAATTAGTTATATAGGCTGCAAACAAATTGGGGTTTTCACTTACAACTTTGGTTCCCTTCATTATCAACTGGCCCATTGACCAGTACATTTTTGAAGATACATCATATTCTTCAATATTAAGCATATCATAGGATAAAACAATTTCTCCTCGGGAAGCAAATTTATGAGAAATCCCCATATTTGCCTCCGAAACAAAAGCATTATAAGGGCGGCCAAAAATCACTACTGCTTTTTGATCAGGATTTTGCTCAAGATAGCTGAGTACTTCTCTCCCTTTTAATTTTAACTCTTTATTAAATTCCTGCTGATGTTCAACAGCTTTCTGATAGGCAGTTTTGGCTTTATTTTTAGATAAACCTAATTTAAGAGCTATTTTGACAAATTCTTTTTCTGCAGCAAAAAAACCTTTTTGAAAATTAATTACTGGTGAAAAAACATTATCTGCTTTTAGCTCAGGCCAAACAGCAGATAAATAATATGGTTCAGCTTGAGCCAGGGGACAGAGCATACTTTCATCAGCTCCATTTTTTACATATAAGCCTTTAACATGAGGCAAAAATATATAATCATAGTTGTAATTTTTAAGCAGGTCATTTATATAACCGTGACTTAATCCCACAGGATGACAAAATGCAGCAGCCTGCTTTTGAACACCATCTTCAGCTGGGTTTTCAGGAATAATTACTTCATAGCCCAGTTCAGAAAAAAACTTCGAATAAAGAGGAAGTAGAGTATTTACTGTGAGTGACCGATTAATACCTATTTTCCCCCTGACTTTATTCTTTTCAGGCTCAGCAAAATATTTTTCATAAACCATTTTCTCTCTTTGATGTACATAGTCTAAGTTTTTGACATCATAATCTAGATCATTAGAAAGATTAACATATTTATTACAGGCACCACCAAAGGGATACTTTTCCCCTTCAATCTCCATTACACTAATCTTACACCTGCGGTCACAGTCTTCTTTACCTCCCTGACAGCTAAAAGACTTATGATATTTTATTTTTCTTTCAGCAAGTTCTTTTAGCTTAAATTCTTTTTCTTCAGTCAAAGCTAGTTTTAAATTCTGTTTTACCAGCAGTGCTTCTCCATAAGCTCCCATCAGACCAGGTTCAGGTGGTACAATAATTTCCTTCTCTGTTAGAGCTGCCATAGCAATCGGTACTGCCTTATTGTAGCAGACACCTCCCTGCATGAAAACCTTATCTCCTACTGCTCGGTTTCCCTTAACTCTATTTGTATAATTTAGACAGATAGAATATACCAGTCCTGCACAAATATCTTCAACCTTTAATCCTTCCTGGACAGCACTTTTAATATCACTGCTAATAAAAGCTGAACACTGATCATTAAAATTTGGCGGTTTTCTTCCTTTTAGAGCAATTTCTTCTATATCCTCCACTTCAATATTAAAGGATTCTTCTGCAGCTTCTTCTAAAAATGATCCTGTCCCTGCCGAACAGGCTTCATTCATCGCATAATCAGTGGGCACTTCGTTGACTATGTAAGTATATTTAGCATCCTGACCACCAATTTCAAAGATGGTTTCTACTTCATTATCGAAAAAAACAGCAGCTTTTGCATGGGCCATAATTTCGTTGTGAATAGATTTAGTAAGGGCATGTAAACCTACAATCTGTCTACCTGAACCGGTTACTCCAAGCCCAATGATTTTAATTTCTGTCTCTCCAATTTTCTCTGATAGTTTAGTATAACATTTCTTTGCAGCCTTAACTGGATCCCCATTTGTTCTTAAATAAACAGAAGCTAAAAGTGCATCATCTTCCTCTCTCAAAATTACTGCTTTAGTAGTAGTTGAGCCCACATCTACACCAAGAATACATCTATCTCCAGCTTTAACTGTTCCTATTTCCATATTTTTGAAACTAACTTTATCTCTATAGTTCTGTAATGAGGGCAGAAATTCAAAAGAACTCTTATCATTATTGTAAAGATCACTTAAATCCAAATCATCTCCATACTTTTCTCCCCAGAGAGCAGTACCTAATGACTCAAAATAATCCGCTTCTTCAGGCACAATTACTTCAGCTAACTTCTGCTTTAGATAATCAATCATTACTTTATTATTACTACTTCCTCCAATCACCATAATTGATTGTGCCTTAAAATTAGAAAGTAATTCCATAATTTTATCGGCCATCATACTGCACAAACCAGCAACTATCTTGCCCTTATCTTCTCCCTTATTTAAAGCATGTGTGCAGTCACTTTTACAAAAAACTGAACATCTACCGGAAAGATGATAGGGATTATCTAATTGAGCAATTTCCATTGCCTCTTCCAGTTTGATATCCATTCTTTTTAGCTGCTGCATAAAAAATTCACCTGTTCCGGAAGCACATTTATTGCCACTGTGAACATCAGCAATCCTTCCTCTTTCATCAAGTTCATAAGCCATAAATGTTTCTCCACCTGCACTTACAATTGCTTCAACAGCAGGATATTTGTTTTTTATATGGTTATATGCCAGTTCTGTAGCCTCAGGTTCTGAAAGAGAAGGAAGATTGACAATTTTTTTGGATTTACGCCCTGTAACTGCAAAATTGTTTTCTTCATCTAATTTAAAATCAGCCAGTAACTTCTCTAAAGTTTTAACTGCACTGCCCTCATGTGGAAGTTCCTTAAAATCGACAATTTTCAAGTCATTACTGTTTCTTTTGGTTTTAAGAACTTTTATTTTAGATGATCCCATACAAATTCCAATAGAATTCAAAGTTATCGCCTCCATGCTTCTTTCCATTTTTTTCTATGCCCTGACCAGGCATAATCTTCCTAATCAAAAAAAATTAATTTATTCGCTCTTATTAGAAGAAGCAGCAGCAATTTTTTTGAATTTATCCTGCAGATGTACAAAAGCATCTAAGACGGCAGGATCAAAATGTTCTGGTAAAGTTCGCCCATCACCCTGAGTAATAATCTTAACTGCTTTTTGATGATTATAAGCTGGCTTATATACTCTTTTATTGACTAAGGCATCATAAACATCAGCAACAGCCATCAATCTTGCCGCAATAGGTATTTCTTCCTTTTTTAAGCCCTCAGGATAGCCAGAACCATCCCATTTTTCATGATGACTTCCAACTATTTGACGAGCAAATTTAAGGAATGAATTACTACCTAAATTTTGTTCAGCTTTTTCTATTGCCTCTCTGCCATAACAAGTATGTTTTTTAATTACTGCAAACTCTTCTTGATTTAATTTACCCTTTTTATATAATATTCTATCTGGAATCCCTACTTTACCAATATCATGTAAAGGAGCTGTTTTATAAATCCATTCAATATTTTCTTCAGTTAAATAATCAGAAAAACGTTGGTGATCTTTAAGAAATTCAGCTAATAATTTAACATATTTTCTAGTCCTTATAAGATGTTCTCCAGTTTCATTATCTCGAGTTTCAGCTAAATATGCTAAACTTTGGATTGCAACATCCTGAGTTAATTCTAACATCCTGGTGCGTCCTTTTACTTCCTGTTCTAAATCATGATTTTTATTTTTTAATTTTTCTTTAGTATTTTTCAACTCTAAATGATTTTTTACTCTGGCCTTCACAATCGGCATGTTAAAAGGTTTTGTTATATAATCGATTCCACCTACATCTAATCCTTTTTTTTCATTAGCTTCCTGGTCCATAGCTGTCACAAAAATAACAGGAATATCAGAAGTTCTAGGATCAGATTTTAATTTTTGACAGACTTGATAACCATTCAGGTCCTTCATTATAATATCTAATAGAATTAAATCAGGTAACTTATTTTGAACAGCTTTTAAAGCCTTCTCTCCATCTAAAGCAACCATTATTTTATATTCATCTGCAAATGCTTCTACGAGAATATCAACATTTGTTTTTTTATCTTCAACTATCAATATTGTAGCTTTATTTCCCATTAACACTATCAGCTCCCTTTAAACTATCTTTTAATTTCTGGAGCAGCTCAACTGCTCTATCAAAATGATAAGTGTTGACAGCTTCCAATAGTTTATCAACTAACTTATCTTGTTCCTGATTCCAGTTATAATTCGTTATTTTGTTTGTTATTTTTTTAGCTCTAACAGCTTCATAATTTTGCAGAGCCGATTTTAATTTTAATATATATTCTTCCAATTTTTTTATGCTTAATTCTGAAGATTGAGATTCATCACTTTCAATTTGTTGAGCCATTAAATTAGAAGAAGATATTTGCTTAATTAGGACAGCTAATTTTTGATAAAATTTATTAAGTAAATCATCAAAATTTCTTCCATTTTTAATAGCAGAATTCAACTCTTGAGTTATTTGATATAAGTCAGCAGCACCAATATTTCCTGCTACCCCCTTCAGAGAATGCAGTTCTTCTGCTAACTGCTCAAATTTATCATTTTCAACTAAATTTGCTATAAGTTGATCAAATTTGTGATAATCATTATAAAAGTCAATTAATAACTGCTGATAAAGCTGATAATTATTATACACTTTATCTAAAGCCGAATTGAGATTTAAAGCATTTAAACCATCAAATTGCTGTCTCAATTTATCATTTAGACTGCTGCTCGTCTCATTTCTCAGGTTAATTTTAACTGGCAGCCATTTTTTTATTTTTGCAAAAAACTGATCTAAATCAAGCGGTTTACTAATATAATCATCCATTCCCACTGCTAAGGCTTGCTCTTTATCTCCTTTAGTTGCATTTGCAGTCATAGCTATAATTGGTAAATCAGGCAAATTTAAATCCTGTCTGATCTTCTTAGTTGCCTGGTAACCATCCATTTCAGGCATTTGAACATCCATCAATACTAAATCAAATTTTTGTTCCTTAACTAACGACACTGCTTCTTTTCCATTACCAGCTAATCTTACCTGGGCATTAACCTTGTTTAACAACTCTAAAACTATCTGCTGATTAATTTCATTATCTTCTACAATTAATATTTTAACTTTTCCTAAATCATTAATATGTGATTCCTGGACGACTTGATGGTTACTATTTAAATTATTTTCACTGAGACTGCTAATAATTGCATTAAATAAAGTAGATTGTGTTACTGGTTTAAATAAAACCTTATCTATATTTTTTTGTTCAATTTTTTTTAATTCTTCACCAAAGGCAGTTATTAACATTATCTTAGGAATAGCTTCCAGATCAAACTCTTCTTTGATTATCTGAGCTGCTTTAATTCCATCTAATTCTGGCATTTTCCAATCCATAAATATTAAATCATAATCTTGATTATTTTTCACTTCCTCAAAAGCCTCTTCAGCTGAAGCAGCTGTTGTTACATCTAAATCAAACATGGCAATTGATTCTGCTAAAACTTTTCGATTAATACTATTATCATCGACAATCAATATTTTTTTATCAGCTAGTTTATACTTTTTTAACTTTTCTATTAACTGTGGTTGTTCGCCTAAACCAAATTTAGCAGAAAAATAAAAAGTACTTCCTACTCCTTCTTTACTATCTACCATAATTTCTCCCGCCATTTTTTCCACTAATTTCTGGCTGATACTTAACCCTAATCCTGTCCCACCATATTTTCTAGTCGTTGAACTATCAGCCTGAGTAAATTTTTCAAACAGCTGTTCCTGTACTTGCTCATTCATTCCAATCCCAGTATCTTTAACAATAAACTTTAATTTTATATTTTTTTCAGTTTTTTCAATAATTCTAACTATTAAACGAACTTCCCCTGTTTCAGTAAATTTAATCGCATTATTAACCAGGTTTAATAATATTTGTCCTAAACGTAGTGGGTCTCCTATTAATTTCTGGGGAACATGATCTGTATCATAGAAGAATTCTAAGCCTTTATCAGAAGCTTTTATAGCAGCTTGATTAGTTAAATTATCCAATACTTCATCAAGCAGAAAATCTTTTTCTTCCAGGGTTAACTCTCCTGCTTCTATTTTAGAAAAATCTAAGATATCATTAATTAGTTGAGATAAAGATTCTGTTGATGATTTGATCTTTTCTAAATAATCTTTCTGCTGTATAGATAAATCGGTATCTAAAACCAGATGAACTAGGCCTTTAATCGCATTGATTGGTGTTCTAATTTCATGGCTCATATTTGCTAAAAATTCACTTTTAGCTTGATTAGCTGATTCAGCTTTTTGCCTGGCTTTTTCTTTTTCGTTAATTGATTTAATTATTATTATTCCTAAAATTCCCAAAAAATTGGGGCAGCTGTTTCGGTCATCATTACTCCCTCATAAACATATGGCTCAGTAATTGTTACTTCTCCAGTTCGTTTCGGTTCCTGATAATACTGACTATTGGACATTCCTACTAATTTTCTTAATTCAAAATTTTCACTGGCTCTCGACCAATAAACTAAATAACGGCCATTCGAATTATGATATTTACTGACATTTCCTGTTTTAGAAGCATAAATACTATCCTGTTGATCAGCATTAGGTTCATATCCTAAAGAAATTCCTACTAGTTGAGGGTTATCTTCTAAAATATTACGCAAATATCTAACTCCCTCTTCTCGTCTGCCAAAACCACCAGCCTTTTGATAAGC
>NZ_QBLR01000153.1:0-8095 GCF_003070835.1 Halanaerobium sp.
AATAAGACCCTTATATACCATGTTTTTGGGGTAAAGAAAAATCATCATCCTCTGTACTTACTGTTATTAAAAGCCTCATTTGCTTCGCAATTTACTCTTTTAAAATTAAATTATAAACTTTAAGTTAAATACTTGAATTATTTATCTGCCTTTAGTACAATATAATTACAAATAGAAGAAAATATTTCAATTGAGGGCAAAACTGCTGTAAAGCAGTGACGCAAAGCTATGGGTCTTACTGAGACTGCCAGGCTGCAGACTTTAGTGCCCGGCCATTTGTGGTCGGTTTTTTTATTACCAAAAATATACCACCAGTCGGTATTAGGATAGGAGGGTCAGCAATGGAAGTTATCGAAAAATTAAAAAATAAAATAGAAGAATATGACCCATCTCAGGCCAGCTTTATTTTGATTTTAAAGTATCTAATTGTTGGATTTATCTGGATTGCTTTATTTGAATATTTTATTGACATCTTTATACCTGCTGATCAAATACACAGTTTTTTTCATTTTGCAAATAAGGTTATTTTTATTATTTTTTCTGCAGTACTAATTTATTTTTTAATACGCAGGACCTTAAATGCTAATTATAAGATAAGTAAAAGTATTATAGATAAGGCTGAGGAAATAAAAAATGAAGAAGATAAAATTAAAAAATTTAATTTAATTGAAGATATGATAGATGTTGGAATTTGGGAATATGATCTTCAGAGTGGTGAATTATATCTTTCTTTCTGGGCTCAAAACAAATTAAATATCCATCAAAAATATACCAGTCAGGGACCAATAGAATCAATAAAAGAATATATTCACCCGGATGACCGGCAGGAAGCTCAAAACAAATGGGAACTTTTTTTAGAGAATAAAAATAAAAAGTACAGTAATATATTTCGAGTTGAAAACAATTCAGAATATATATATATCAAACACAGCGGTCGTTTTTTAAAGGATAGTGATGATTCAGCAGTTAAAGTAATTGGAACTACAACCGAAATTACCAGAGAAAAGAAGCTTGAAGATAAATTATATCAGCTTGCTTATTATGATGATTTTACCAGTCTGCCTAATGAAAAATATTTTTTAGATAAACTGGAACAGCAGATTAGAGCTGTTGAAAATAGTCAAAATAAAGATGGATTTTCAGTTTTTTATATTGAAATTATGGACATGGATAATATATCTAATCTAGATGGCTCACTTCATGGCAAAGAGACAGCACAAAAAATCGCTGATACCTTAAATAGGGATTCAGAACTAGAATTAATAAGCCACTATTATGAAGATAAATTCCTGCTTTTATATAACAGAATTTCGGAACAGAAAAATATCAAAGCTAAGGCAGAAGAAATTTATCAGTCAGTGAGAATGCTCTGGAAAGAAAATAAAATCGATTATTTTTTAGATTTTAAAATTGGGATTACTGTTTATCCCTCAAATGGAAAAGATGCTAAAACTTTAATTAGTAGAGCTCACCATGCCCTTCATACAATTGAAGCTAGTAATCAGTTTTATCAAATTTATGATAAGAAAATTTATTATGCAAAATTGAATAATATACAGTTGAAAAATGATTTAAGAAAGGCTGTCGAATCAGAGGGCTTAAGTCTTGTATATCAACCTAAAATTGATCTAAAAAATGATGATATTGTTGCTCTTGAGGCTTTACTTCGCTGGCAGCATCCTGAATTTGGTCAGATTTCACCTGGATATTTTATTCCGATTGCTGAACAGAGTAATTTAATTACTCAAATAACGCGCTGGGTGATTAAAAGGGTCATTAAAGAATTCTCTGAGAACAGGATTTTACGGGAATCAGAAAAGATTATTTCGATTAATCTATCTGCCTATGACTTAAAAGATGACAGTCTAATAACCTTTTTAGAGGGATTAATCGCTGACGGAAAATTATGTCCTCATCAGATTGATTTTGAGATTACAGAATCTGTGTTTTTGGATGCTGAAAAAAGAGACTTAGAAAATCTTAATAAATTAAAAGAGGCAGGTTTTTATATCTCACTCGATGATTTTGGCAAAGGATATTCTTCACTTTCTTATCTGGCTAAACTTCCAATTGATATGCTTAAACTTGATATGTCTTTTATTCGTAATCTAGATCAGAAAAGAAATAGAATTTTGATAGAAAAAATTATTGAATTATCTCATGAGCTTGATTTTCAGGTTGTAGCAGAAGGTGTAGAAGAAAAAATTGAACTGGAGATATTAAAAGATCTCAATTGTGATTATGTCCAGGGTTATTATTATTACCGTCCGAAGCCGCTTGCTGAACTTGAGTCTATCATCTGCTATGATTGCAATATACAGCATTTATGATATAATTTTACTATAATAAGTAAAAAAGGTAGGGGTTAAAATGTTAAAGTCAATCAAAGCTAAAATGCTCTTTGCAATCTCAATATTAATTTTATTAATTGTTGGTGGTACAGCCTTAACATTATATAATCAGTCAACAAATATTATGGAAGCTACTATTATGTCGGGTGCTGAAGAAAGCGCTCGTCAAAATTCTAATACAATTAATGAGTGGCTAACTGGAATGGAAATTTTCTTAAAAGATTTAGCAAATTCAAATGATGTTAAAACTATGATGTGGAGCAGTCAGGAAAGATTCCTCAAAGAGGCCGATCATCCTGAATTAGAAAATATTATAGTTGCCCGAGATGATGGTAGAGCAAATGTGGTTGGTGGAGAAAATATCGATGTTTCTGATCGAGAATATTTTAAGAGAGCAATGGAAACAGGAAAGATAACATATTCGAATGCCAGGCCCAGTGAGTTAACAGAGGGAAATGTTATCTCAATTGCTGTCCCGATAATTGATCTGGGAGAACAGGTTGGAGTCTTAATTGGTACTGTCTCGACAGAATATCTGCAGCAGTTAATTACTGAAATGAATATTAACGGAGCTGGTTATGGTTGGATAATCAATCAAAATAAGAATACTATAGCTTATCCGGAAAAAGATTACATAGCAAATAGTGAACTTGCAGAAAGTAATCAGGATTTAAAAAATATTAGTCAAAACATGGTGGCTGGAGAGAGTGATGCAGTAAACTATAACTTTAATAATCAGGAAAAAATTATGGCCTATCATCCGGTAGAAATTAATGGCTGGTCCGTAGCAATGACAGCAGATCGAGCTGAAGTGATGAGCGGACTTAATAATTTAAGAAATACTAGTCTGGTAATTGCAGTTATTGCTCTAATTTTTGGAATGATTGTTACAATAATTATTGCCTCCTATATAGCAAATCCTCTTAATTATGTCACAGCTGCTGCAGAGAAAATTGCAGCAGGAGATTTCACCTTAAATATTGATGATAAATATTTAAAACGTAAGGACGAAATTGGAAGCTTAACAAATTCATTCTCAGAGATGATTACTAATCTGAAAGAAATGATCTTAGATGTTAAGAATGTTTCAGATCGAGTTGCAGCCTCCAGCGAAGAATTATCAGCCAGTGGAAACCAGGTTGGTGAAAGTGCTGATGAGGTTAGCAGAGCTATTCAGGAAGTAGCCTCTAATACAGAGGAACAGTCAGCTCAGGTTGAAGAAACTACAGCTACAATGGATGAGTTAATTAAACAGATTACAATGATCAATACTTCCTCTGAGGCTATGGATAGACAGGCTGCAGATGTAATAAAAAATATTGAAAAAGGTAATCAGTCTATTGACAAATCTGCTTCCGAAATTAATAAAGTTAAAGATAATTCGCAGAGTGTGGAAGAGTCGGTCCACTCTCTGGCAGATTCTTCACAGAGAATTGGAGAAATAGTGAGCATGATTAAAGATATATCTTCTCAGACTAATCTGCTGGCTTTGAATGCAGCAATTGAAGCAGCCAGAGCAGGAGAAGCGGGCCGCGGATTTTCGGTAGTTGCTGATGAAATTAGAGAACTTGCAGAAGAATCAAACAAGGCTACAGATGAAATCACTGAATTAATTGAAGGTATTCAAAAAGATGTAAATGCTTCTGTAAAAAATATGGAAGAGACTGGAGAGGTAGTTGAGTCAAGTGTTAGCTCCATTGAGGAGAGTGGAAAAGCATTTGAAGAAATTGAAAATACTGCTGGAGTTTTAAGTAGAATTATTGGAAATATAAATAGTAAGGCTGAAGAAATGGCTGCCAACAGTGATGATGTAGAAATAGCGATCAGAGAAATTGCCTCTGCAAGCGAAACTGCAGCTGCTAATGCTGAGGAAGTTGCAGCTTCCAGCCAGGAGCAGAATGCAGCTACAGATGAGATTATTACTGCTTCACAGGAACTGGCTGAAATGGCAGAAGAATTATCAGAGTCGATTTCTAAGTTCAAACTTTAAAAACTTGCTGCTTAATTCTTATTAAAAGTTAATACTAAAAAAAGGAGCCTTTTGGGCTCCTTTTGCATAACTGGGTAATTTAACTTTCAAGTTATAACTAATGTTCAATTCTTGACATTATTGGAAAACGAATTAGATAGGCAACAACTAAATAAATTGCTGTTGTAGTTAAGCCGCTTAGATAATGAAAATCAAACTGATGTCCCAGATAAATATTTGTCGTCACAGCCAGTAAAATAAGCGACAGTGCAGGAATCAAGATTGAAATATTTTCTAAAATACCTGGTTGATAATTACTTTTTACTTTTGTTTTAAAATTGAAATTAGATTCTTTCAAGTCTTTGAAAATTATTACCCATAATATCTTTAAAGAATAAGCAACTGTTAAAATACTGCCAAGATGCAGCAAAAATTCAAACATTGGAATGGCACTAAGCGAATATTTAATTAGATGTTTGCTGCTGTAACCAATAAAAAAAGGAAAAGCCATTAAGGATAGAAAAGAAAGTATAGTACTTAATGCATTAATTTTTTGCCGCAGTTCACAGCGTTTAAAATCAAAGATGGAATTTGATTTGAATTCTTTAATCCAGCTGCCGGCACCATTAAACAGTGTTGACTTTGCCAATGCATGAGCTATAATGTGGAGTATTGCACCATAGTATCCGTAAATATTTCCACTGCCAATGGCCAGAGTTATAAATCCAAACTGACTGATCGAACTATAAGCTAAAATAAGTTTGTAATTTTTTTCTTCCAGAGCTTTAATTCCACCATAAAAAATCATAATCAGGCCGAGATATAAAAGCAATCTATTTCCATTAACAATAATTTTTAAGAGTGAAATATAACCAAGTTTGGCAACTAAGCCAGAGGAAAGTGCACAAAATGCTGTTGACGCCTGTTTATAAATGTAAGGAACCCAGAAGTGGAAGCCAATAACAGCACTTTTTACTCCCAGACCAACAATAAACATCAGCTGCAGCCAGAATTCTTTAACCTCCCCTACATTTTGATAACCATTTGTATAAGCGGTTAAAACAGTGAGAATTAAAAAACTCCCACCTATAAACTGAATCACAAAATACTCCCAGGCAATATTCTTGTTGTCCCAGGCCAGCATCAGAGAAGTAGTTAATGTTGCAAGTTCCCAGCCAATCATAAAAATAAACCAGTTATTTGTAGTGACTACAAGACTAAAGCTGATTACAAAAAATACTGTAACTAAAAAAAATAAGGACCGGTATTCTTTGATTTTTCTCCAGTTTGAGATTAGAGTGAAAAAAGTTACTAAAAAGCCAGTGCTTAAAAATAAGATATTAATATTATTAAAGATAAAATTACTGGAAATAAATACCTGCATATAACTGCCTCCTCTGTCAAAATTATATCATAAGCGTTAAATAACTGAAAGAAAAAAATAAGCAATTGAGTCAGAAAAATTTGACAAATGCAAAAACTGATGATATATTTAAATCACTGAGTATTCTAAACTAGTTACACTTACTCAGGTTAAATTTTAGGAGGAAGATATTAATATGGTTTACACAGGAAAAGTTAAGTGGTTTGATGAGAAAAAAGGTTATGGCTTTATTGAAAGAGAAGATGGCGACGATGTATTTGTACATTTCTCTGCACTGCAGCAGGAAGGTTTTAAAACCTTAGAAGAAGGTCAGGAAGTTGAATTCGAAATTGTTGAAGGAGACCGTGGTCCTCAGGCAGAGAATGTTGATGTTATATAATTAAAGATTACGGAAATTACCCTGACTATTAATTTAGTCGGGGTTTTTTTATTTTATAGATAATTTATTATATTAGTTGATTTTTATTTTTAATAAAGATAAAATTGTATAAAGATAATTAAATAAAATGATGACTTAAAAACAAATATTGGAGGTAAATTATGAAATTCAAAATAATAGTTGACAGCTGTTGTGATTTGACAGATGAAATCAGAGAACGATTTGATATATCAACTGCTCCTCTATCGATAGATATTGGAGATAAACATTTTGTTGATGATGAAAAACTGGATAGAGAAGAGCTGCTGACTGCAATGCGCAGCAGCGATCAGGCACCTAAAACTGCCAGCCCCGGTCCGGGACCTTTTTTAGATTTATACAAAAAATATGAAAATATCTTTGTGGTGACTCTATCTAAAGAATTAAGTGCAACCTACCAGAATGCAGTTCTGGCAAAAGAGATGTTAATGGAAGAAGCTGAAGATAAATTTGTTAAAGTTTTTAATTCATTCAGTGCTTCTGCAGGAGAAACAATGATTGCTTATAAATTAGGTGAGTTGATTGAGGCCGGTTTAAATAGAGAAGAAATTGTATAAAAAGTTGAAAAATATGTAGAGGAAATGCAGACTTTATTTGTGCTTGATTCGCTTGATAATTTAATCAAAGCAGGAAGAATGGGAAAATTAAAAGGTAAGATAGCTTCCTTTTTTAATATTAAACCTGTTTTGGGTGCAACTGAAGAAGGTACTATAACTCTAGTTGATAAAGCTAGAGGCAGCAAAAGAGCTATCAGAAAACTTGTAGATAAAATTGGAGAAAAAGGTGAGAATTTAGAAGAAAAAGTTCTTGGTATTGCCCACTGTAATGCTTTAGAGAAAGCAGAATATATAAAAGAAAAAGCAGCAGAAAAATATAACTTTAGAGAAATTATTATAGTGGAAACAGCCGGAATCAGTACTGTTTATGCTAACGAAGGTGGAATAGTTCTGGCGTTTTAAAAAAGAAAGCCGGTGTAGCTCAAAGGCAGAGCAGTGGTATCGTAAACCGAAGGCTGCAGGTTCAAGTCCTGTCACCGGCTCCATAATTTCATTTTTAGTGACTGTATAATTGATAATAATTTTTACTCAATTTATTCTTTCCAGGCTTCAACAAATTTTGTTAATCCCTGCAGGAAAAATCCGCCTGCAACCCAGTAGTATACAAGTTCCGGGTTAGATATAATTAACATTCCAACAACAATATAAATTAACCCCGAAAAAATCAAGGTAATCTTACTGGTATTATCAGCTTCTTGGGCCAATTTATCCACCCCCGAAATTATAGTATTTGAATTATAATGTCTTAAAATTTTATTTTTAGGATTGAATTCTCCTAAATGAGTTCGTAGATCTTTCCAGAAATCTGGGAAAAAGATGATGTTTAAAAATATTCCTCCAAGCAGCAGACTGAGCAGATAAGTAGTACTGTGCCAGTAGTCTCCCCAGCTTAAAAGTAGTCCGATTTCGTCCATAAATAATCCGAGACCAATTCCATAGATTAAGGCATTATCTCTGCGGTCAATAAATTTTGTTCTGGTAATTGAAAACCAGCCTGCAAGAGCGATTAATGCAATACCAATATATAGATGATGAATGTGATAACCAAAAAGTATAATGTTTGAACCGATATAAAATTGTATATCACCAGCTTTAGCAGCGGTAGATGCTGCACTACCCGCTGAGCCAGCTATTAATACAGCCAGTCTAATAAACAGAAAGGACAGAAGGTATGCACTGCTAATAATAAATGGAATTGATTTATCTTTCTCTTTATTTGTTTCATTTTCTTTTTGTTGATTAGTAATTGGCATCACCTCCATTTATTTAACTTGTTTTAAGTATAAGAAAAAGAATATTTTATTTCAAGTTTATTTGAACATTGTTATATTAAGTTTTTGTGAACGAAAAGGTCTTTAACTGAAAAATTTGCTGTTGATTTAAAAAAGACTTTAGTTTAAACACATAATATAGAGG
>NZ_QBLR01000154.1:0-8075 GCF_003070835.1 Halanaerobium sp.
TGGACGGCTATAAAAATGGTGTAATTACAGATCAAAGATTAAATGAGGCTTTAGAAAGAATTTTAGGGCTTAAAGCAGCAGTTAATCTTCATAAAAAAGCAGAGAAAAATGAATTAATGCCAGCTGAAGATATATTGGATATTATAGGTCAACCTGAGCACCATAAGATGGCGGCAGAAGCTGCTGATAAGGGTATAACCTTAGTCAAAGATAGTTTAGATCAACTGCCAATTACTCCAGGAACACATCCTCGAATCAAATTGTATTATTTATACGGGGAACTTGGTGGTATTTACAACAGCGACACATCTTTTAGAGATAGAATTATTACAGAGTTAGAAAAAGCAGGTTTTGAAGTTGATTTAAATGAAGGAAATGGCCGCGAAAAAGGTAAGATAATGGAATATCGTGATAAATATGATGCTGCCTTTGTTTTTGCTGATGTTAGAGGTTATGCACAGCAGAATAACTATAGGATTAAGTGGAAAGCACCAATGGCAGATGAAGTTCCCTGGTATGCTGCTGAAATTCCCACTGTTTTTGTTTCTTTAAATTATACAAATCATTATATTGATGTACCAATGGTTAAAACTTTTATCAATGCTCATGGAAATACAGGAGAAGTAATCAAACAGACAATAGAAAAAATTATGGGTAAATCCGAGTTTAAAGGTGCATACAATGAAAATGTCTGGTGTAATACCTGGGAAGCAAGAAGATAAAGAAGATTATTATTATCGGTTACCTGGATAATTTTTCCAAATACCCAATACCAATATCGATAAAAATGTTCCTTATTACATTAATATAGATAAAGTAACAGGCCTTACAATCTTTTAATTTGTAGGGTCTTTTACTTTTTAATTTATTAGTTTCAGTTATAATATCTTTAGATAGAGATAAATTAATATTGAAAATATATAGATTTTTAAAAAGTTTAATATTTAAAAGCAATTATTTAATAGAAGAGGAGTGGTCTTATGACAGGAAAGAGATTTCAACCGGCCAGAAAGAAAAAATTATTTACAGAAAAACGATTAAAAAGTTTAAAACCCGCTGAACTTCTTTCTGAATTATATTTAGAAGAGGGAGATATTTTTATAGATGTTGGAGCAGGTAATGGTTTTTTCTCACTACCAGGTGCTGAGATAGTTGGGGAATCAGGTAAAGTCTATTCTGTTGATGTAGAAATTGATATGCTTTTAGATTTAAAACATAGAGCTCAGCAGGCTGGTTTAGCAGATAGAATTGAGATAGTAAAAAGTGAAGATAATGATGCCAATCTACAGCAGTCAGCTGATTTTATGCTTTTTGCCTATCTTTTTCATGAGGTAGATGCAAAGGATATTTTCCTAGATAACTATTTTAGGTTTTTAAAAAAAGGTTCTCGAGTAGTATTTATTGAATGGGATCCAGATAAAGGAGAAGAGGGGCCTCCACTTCATCATCGAGTCAGGAGTGAGCAGTTGAAGGCAATGTTAGAGAAAAGGGATATTAAAAATATTGAAATTAAAAATATTGATTACAATTCCTATTTAATTAGTGGGATAAAAGTTTAAGTAATTCACTAGATTATCCAATTATCAGGAATTGTTGATTTTAAATTTAATACAAAAAAGTGCAGCCACCCTTATTTGCGGGGAGGAGCTGCACTTTTCTAATTTATACTAAAAAATCTCCATTTAAAACAATAACAGCATAAACAGTAGGTCCTACGTGACAGCCCAGAGTTGCACTGATGCGGCTGTTAAAAGTTTTTAGATTCAAGTTGTTGTCTTTTTTGATTTCTTCTAATAATTTATTTTTTGTGTCTGTAAGATCAGATTCGCGGTCTCCATGTGCAAATCCCAGCCAGATATTTTTGGCATCACCTATTTTTTCTTCAATTTCTTCAATAATTTTATCCTGAGCTCTATGTTGACCTCTAACCCTGGCAATTGGTTTTACTTTTCCGGTTTCAGTACTAATTGAAATTACAGGGTTAATACTGAAAATAGAACCTAAGAATGAACTGGCTTTGCCGATGCGCCCACCTTTTTCCATAAAAGTTAGGTCTTTAACAGTAAAATATAAATACAAATTATTCTTTGCTTTTTTAATAGTTTTTATTATATTATCCATTTTTTTATCTTTTTTAAGTAATTTAGCAGCCAGAGTAACTAACATTCCCAGACCCAGAGAAATAGTTGAAGAATCAAGAACAGTTATTTTTTCAGGTGCTATCTCGCGGGCTGCCAATTTTGCTGATTCAAAAGTACCACTTAAGGCATTAGAAACATGAATAGAAAGCAGCTGATCATATTTTTGCAGCATTTCTTTATATTTTTTCATAAAAAGAGCTGGTGCAGGTCTTGAGGTATGTGGTAATTCTTTATTCTGATCAAGTTTATTAAAGAAGCTTTCTGGATTAATATCAACTCCATCCTGAAATTCTGCTTTTCCAAAATGAACTGAGAGAGGGATAACTTCAATCTCATATTTTTCTAGCACTTTCTGATTTAAATCACAGGTGCTGTCAGTTATAATACCGATACTCATTTTTCTGCTCCTTTCTTTAATTAAAAAGTGAATTTCTGTAATTATAAAAATATTTAGGACTAAACTATAAAAATAATCCTTTAATTAATTTTAGCATCTAAAATTATATTTGTCCATTTTTATAAAGACTGGGGGATTTTCCCATTGTTTTTTTGAAAATTTTAGAGAAACTAAAAGGATCTTCATAGCCGACACTTTCTTTTAGATAATCTTCAGCTTTTAAGCCGGTAAAACCGATCCAGGAATACTGCCAGGGATTATCCTGGTCAGCCTGATAATAAGAGAGAAGATGAGGCCAGATTACAAATCCCTGACCTCTATTTAACTCAAATTTATTATTATCAACTTTAAAAATGCCTTTACCTCGATGAATATAGTGGATTAAAAAATAATCTCTAACTGCAGGTCCGTAACTGTGACTTCTGCCGCACTGCTGAGAACCACAGATATGAATTTCCATATCAGTTAGATGAAGTCGATCAATATTCAAATCCTGTTCACTGGCCATCATAACCCTCCCTGAACAAAATAATCAAAATTAAAAAACTAACATAAAGACATGTAATTTTGACATAAAACCAATTATATAAACATAGTACTATGGATATAATAAAATTACAAATTAAATTTAGAAGGAGAGATAATAATGGCTAAAATTACTTTTATGGGAGCAGGAAGCACTGTATTTGCAAAAAATGTACTGGGAGACTGTATCTTAACACCAGCTTTAAGAGAATCTGAGTTTGCCTTATATGATATTGACAAACAGCGTTTAAAAGATTCAGAAATGATGCTTAAAAATATCAACAGCAATCATGGAAATTATGCCGAAATAAAGGCCTATACAGACCGCAGAGCTGCTCTTAAAGACGCAGATTACGTAATCAATGCAATTCAGGTTGGCGGTTATGAACCTTCAACAGTAATTGACTTTGAAATCCCCAAAAAATATGGACTGCGGCAGACAATTGGTGATACACTGGGTATTGGTGGTTCGTTATGAGTTGATGAAGCGCTTTGGCTATTATATAACTGAATCAAGTGAACATAATGCAGAATATCATCCGTATTTTATTAAATCTAAGTATCCGGAGTTAATAGAAAAGTTTAATATTCCGCTTGATGAATACCCGCGGCGCTGTGAAAACCAGATTGAAGAGTGGGAGGAGATGAGGGATGAGCTGGTTAAAAATGAAGAATTAAAACACGAGCGGACTCACGAATATGCCTCTTATATTATGGAAGCTATGGAAACTGGTAAGCCATATAAAATTGGAGGTAATGTTCTAAATACCGGTCTTATTGAAAATTTACCGCAAAAAGCAGTAGTAGAGGTTCCATGTCTTGTTGATCGGAGTGGAATATCTCCCTGCCAGGTGGGAGAATTACCGGAACAGCTGGCTGCACTTAATAGAACAAATATAAATGTTCATTTAATGACAATTAAAGCAGCTTTAGAAAAAAAGAAAGAATATATTTATCAGGCAGCACTGCTGGATCCCCATACTGCTTCTGAATTGTCTATTGACGATACAATTAATTTATGTGATGATTTAATAGAGGCACATGGTGATTGGCTGCCTGAATACAAATAAAAATAAGTTGAGGCAGGTACCTACACTTCAGGCTGCTATTTTAGATAGTTTTGGCAGTAGTGGGATTAAAGTGGTTGGTTTTGCCCAGACCGCAGGAATGATTGGTTTAACTGTGCTTTCAAACTGGCTAGTTGGTTTTATTAATGATTTTATTGCTATTGAGGCCGGTTTTATCTTTTTGGTTATAATCTTAGTTGTGGCAATGCTAATTACATATTATTTGAAAATAATAACACAGCAGGATACAGCAGAGTATAAAATTTAACCAATAAAAAACACTGCTATTTTTATTTCAGCAGTGTTTTAATTTCTATTAAATTTTATTAAGCTGCAAAACCCTGATTAACATTTGTTTCTTGAGCAGAGTTTTGATAGGAACTTTCTCTTTTATTGATTAAATATTTATTTTCAAAAATAGAATCTTTATTTTTATTTGTTTCCTGAGAGCTTTCAGTTTCTTCACCTTCACCACTGATTTCTTTCTGGTTTAATTCTGCCTGAGCTTCCATTTTCATTCTGGCAGCCTTTGCAGCAATCTGTAAGTCAGCCCCAGATGGTTGTGCAGGAGCTGTTGCAGCTCGTTTTATCTGATCTGCTTTTTTGACGGTTTCCTCTGGTGCTTTTGCCGGTGAGGTTTCAATATCAACTGAACCTCCAACTGCATAACGTCTGTTATCCGGGCCAGTAGTATAACTATATGAGGCTGAGCCAGCGTACTGTCCACCTGCAGCTTGATGAGCCATCTCATGTGCTCTAACTTCTCGATCTCTGCGTTTTAATTTCTCTATTTCGCGCTGTTCGGCTTTATTAAACTCATTTTCAGCCGGAGTTTCATTTTTGTTTTCATAATTTTTGTTTTGTCCTTCAGCAGAGCTGGAGGAGTTATCTACAGCATTATTAAAACTATTATTTTGATTACTTTTATCTTCAGAAGTATTTAATCCCAGGTCAATATCTTTTGTCTGAGAATTGCTGTTATTAATATTTGATTTAATTGCCCATCCTGGAACCGGCTGGCTGTTTAATGATGACAGTGCTAACATTTTGCTCACCTCTTTATTATCTTTTTCTTATTATACTATATTTATAATTTTCAAGCAAATAATATTGAAAAATCACAAAATTAATTTTTGGTAAAAATATTTAGCAATTGCTTTACTAAATAAAAAAATAATGCTATAATTATCTTAGTTAATTTAATAAATTAACAAAGAAACGGAAGTGAGCAGATGGAAAAGGGTAGTTTTAAAAATATGAAAAAACAGAATCAAAAAAATATACTTACTTTAATTAAAAATGAAGAGGGGATTTCCCGGGCCCAGATAGCAGATAAACTCGATGTTTCTCGAGCTACGGTTACCAATATAGTCAGAGAACTGATCAAGCTGAAACTGGTCAGGGAGTCTAAGATGGGTAAATCCAGAGGGGGCAGAAGACCAATGCTGCTTAAATTAAACTCTGAGGGTGCTTATGTAATTGGTATTGAATGGGGGATTGAAGCAGTAAAAGCTGTTTTGTTAGATTTTGAAGCAGAAATAATTGCAGAAGATCAAATTAAGACTGGAGAATATACACTGGATGAATATAAAAATCATACTTTTTCTTTGATCCAAAAATATAAAGATCAACTTAAAGTCAGTAATAAAATAATCGGTATCGGGCTTGGTATTCATGGATTGGTTGATCCGGAAGCTGGTAAATCAATTTTTACTCCTCATTTTGACTGGGGTGAAGTTGATATCAAAAGTATTCTGGCTGAAAAATATGATTATCCAATTTTTATTGATAATGATGTCCGGATGATGGCTGCTGGAGAAATCTGGCAGGATAGAGAGGATTTCATCTTTATTAACACCGGTTCTGGTATTGGAGCTGCTTTAGTTTTTAAAGCTGAACTTCATTATGGAAATAATTATGCAGCTGGAGAATTTGGCCATATGAAAATTACTGATGATGGGCCAATGTGCCGCTGTGGTAAAAAAGGTTGTCTGGAGGCACTTTCCTCTAAGGAAAGTATTATTTCCCGCTATCAAAAACTTAAAGAGTTAAAAAGTGAGATAAATTTTGATCAGATAATGGAGAATTATCAAAAAGGAGAAAACGAAGCGTTAATTGTGATCAATGATGCTCTAAAATATTTTGGTCGTGCTATTTCTGATCTAGTAAATATTTTAAATCCAGAAGCAGTTATTATTGGTGGATTATTTGCTGAATACGAAGAAATGTTAATTGAGCCCCTCTATCAAATTGTTAAAGAAGAATCACTGGCTGAAGCAGTTAAAGATTTAAAGATAATAACAGCTTATTATCAGGAATTTGCAGGCGCTGCTGGGGCGGCAGAAAAAGTTTTAAACAATTTTTTTGAACTAAAAATTTAAATTTATTTAAACTTAAAGGAGGCAGAATGATGAACATTTTAGTAACAGGCGGAGCAGGATATATTGGCAGTCATGTGCTCAAAGCACTGCTTAAAGAAGGACATCAGGTTGTTACCTTTGATAACTTACAAAAGGGGCACAAAAAAGCTGTAACAGGAGGTAAATTTGTTAAAGGTGATCTGGCAGATAAAGAACTTTTAAATCAGGTGATGGAAAAAAATCAGATTGAAGGTGTAATCCATCTGGCTGCAGACAGCCTGGTTGGAGAATCAATGGAAAACCCGGGTAAATATTATCGAAACAATTTCGCCAATGGTATTAATCTTTTAGAGGCGATGGTCAAAAATGGGGTTAAAAACATTGTGTTTTCGTCTACAGCAGCTGTTTATGGAGAACCGGATCAGATTCCTATTAAAGAAGATAATCAAACTGAGCCGACAAGCACCTATGGAGAAAGCAAGCTGTTTTTTGAAAAAGCATTGAAACGCTATGATGATATTTATGACTTAAAATATGTTTCCTTGCGTTATTTTAATGCAGCAGGTGCAGATCCAGAGGGAGAGATTGGAGAGGCACATGACCCAGAAACACATTTAATTCCGATTGTACTGCAGACAGCTTTAGGTATCAGAGATAAGATTTATATTTTTGGCGATGATTATCCAACCCGTGATGGCAGCTGTATTAGAGATTATATTCATGTTAATGACCTGGCGGCAGCTCATGTGCTGGCGGTGGAAGCACTGGCTGATGGTAAAGAAAGTTCAATTTATAACCTTGGTAATGGAGAAGGCTATTCTGTTAAAGAAGTTATTAATACAGTTAAAGAAGTTACAGGTCGTGATTTTGAGGTTGAAGTTTCCGAGAGAAGAGCAGGAGATCCTGCAGTATTAATTGCAAGTTCTGATAAAATTCAAAAAGAGTTGAACTGGCAGCCTCAATATCCGGAATTAGAAAAGATAATATCTACAGCCTGGAAGTGGCATAAATCAGGTGGGTTTGAGGTAATTTATTAAGCAGGGGACTTCTAATCCCCAGGTTTTAAAAAAAGGAATATTTAACTCAAACTTCGCACATAAATAACCCTTTTGCACCTTGAAATTTCAATATTTAGCAGAATTAAAGTAATATCATTTTACTGTTTTAGGCAGATATTGGCAGATGTTCTACTAAGTTTTCTGGAAGTGCCATGATAAATGCTTCTAAAAGCTGATCCAGCTGTTTTGAAGTTAATGATAATTTATCTTTAATTGTTGTAATAAAAACTTCCATCAGCATATGAATAGCCTGAATCCAGGTGATATCTGCCATTTCATCAACCAGAAGATAAAACATTTGCCCAAGTGTTCTGTCATCTGCATATTTTCTGTTTTCTACTGACAGTAACATGTATCTTGTAAAGACAATTGCTGTATGAGCTGTCATAGCATCATACGATAATGATCTGCATTCTTTACTCAGTTTTAGATATGACTTGCAAACCTTAAAGAATACTTCTATCTCCCAGCGTTTGCCGTAGATTCTGATAACTTCTTCTTCAGTTAACTTCATGTCAGTAGTTATT
>NZ_QBLR01000011.1:0-40409 GCF_003070835.1 Halanaerobium sp.
CTAATTAATTTTTTTCTCTCATAACTATTTCAACAATAATTATAATATTCCTGCTAAAAGCGAAATATTATTTTAAAAAGAATTAAAATATTTATTTTAATTCATATTTATTATAAAATTCCTCTCTGAAATTAATAAAGTTATCATTTTTGATAGCTTTTCTAATTTCTTCTGAAAGCTTAAGCATAAAATAGAGATTATGATAGGTTGTTAACCTGACTCCTAATATTTCGTTACGCTTCAGCAAATGTCTAACATATCCGCGGCTGTAATTCTGGCAGACATGACAGTCGCATTCAGAATCAAGAGGAGAAAAATCTTCTTTAAAGGTTGCATTTCTAATTGTTTTTCTTCCCTGATGAGTAAAGATCTGCCCATGACGGGCAATTCTGGTCGGCATTACACAGTCAAACATATCTATTCCATGATAAATCCCTTCAATTAAATCCTCAGGTGTTCCAACCCCCATTAAGTAACGTGGTTTATCTTTGGGCATCAATGGAGTAGTGTGGTCAAGCATTTTATACATCTCTTCTTTAGGTTCACCAACACTTAAGCCCCCTATCGAATAACCAGGAAAATCAAATTTAACTGTTTCCTCAACACTCTGTTTTCTTAACTCAGGATAAACCCCACCCTGAATAATTCCAAACAGCGCCTGCCCTTCTGCACCTTTCATTTCTTCTTTACATCGTTCAGCCCAGCGCAGAGTTCGATTGAGAGATTTTTCTACATATTTTCTTTCAGCAGGATATGGTGGACACTCATCAAAAGCCATCACAATATCAGAACCTAGATTCTGCTGAATCTGCATCGATTTTTCTGGAGAAATAAAATGTTTTGATCCATCCAGATGAGATTGAAAATAAACGCCTTCTTCCTCTATCTCACGTAAATTAGCAAGTGAAAAAACCTGAAATCCACCACTATCAGTTAAAATTGGGCGATCCCAGTTCATAAACTGATGCAGTCCTCCGGCTTTTGCAATCAGATCATCACCTGGTCTCAAATATAAATGATAGGTATTACCCAGTATAATCTGAGAGCCAATCTCTTTTAATTCTCTGGATGACATCGCCTTAACGGTTGCCTGAGTTCCTACAGGCATAAAAATAGGAGTCTCAATTTTCCCGTGGTCAGTAGTTATCTCACCCAGTCTTGCCTGTGATTTTTTGTTCTCTTTAAATAATTTAAAATCAAACAAACTAATCTTCCTTCCTGTTTAAAATCATCATTGCATCTCCCAGACTAAAGAATCTAAATTCATCTTCCACAGCTTTTTTGTAGGCTTTTAAGATAAATTCTTTGCCGGCCATTGCAGAAACAAGCATCAGTAAGGTAGATTTAGGGAGATGAAAATTTGTAATTAAAGAATTAATTACTTTAAATTCATAGCCGGGATAGATAAAAATATCTGTCCAGCCTTTATATTCACTTAAATCGCCTTCCTGAGCAGCAGATTCTAAAGTTCTGGTAACTGTTGTTCCAACTGCAACAACCTTATTGCCATTTGCTTTGACCTCTTTTATTTTAGCTGCTGTCTCTGCAGAAATTTCTGCATATTCTTCATGCATTTCATGATCTTCAATATCTTCACTTTTTACCGGTCTAAATGTTCCCAGTCCAACATGAAGAGTAATATAGTCCAGTATAACACCATATTCCTGCAGCTCTTTTAATAAGCGATCTGTAAAGTGCAGGCCGGCGGTTGGAGCTGCTGCTGAGCCCTTCTTCTGACTGTATACTGTCTGGTATCTTTCAGGATCATCCAGCTTCTCATTAATATATGGCGGCAGGGGCATTTCCCCGAGCTGATTTAAAATTTCTTCAAAATCATAATTCTGCTGATCCCAGCTGAATTCTACTATTCTGCCACCGAAATCAGTGTATTCAACAACTTCAGCCTCTAAAATATCTTCAAAATTGATTTTCACACCCTTTTTTGCTCTTCTTCCAGGGCGGACCAGAACTTCCCAGCGACCTTCAGCCAGCTCATTTAATAATAAAAGTTCAATCTCTGTCCCTGTCGGAATTTTTGCTCCATATAACCTGGCAGGTATAACCCTGCTGTTGTTCATAATAATCATATCTCCGGGCTCCAGGTATTCTTTTAAATTTTTAAAGATATTTTCTTCAATAGTATCCTGCTGGGGATTTAAAACCATTAATCTAGATTCATCTCGCTCAGGAAGAGGTTTTTGAGCTATCAACTCTTCCGGAAGATGATAATCAAATTCTTCTACTTTCATTAAAAAAACCTCCAAAATTATTTAACTTAGTCAAATAATTAATCACTTTTCTGCTTAATATTTAGATGCTGATAGGCCTTTGTTGTTGCAACTCTGCCGCGGGGTGTCCGCTCTAAAAACCCAAGCTGCAGTAAATAAGGCTCATAAACATCTTCAATTGTCTCAGTTTCTTCGCTGATTGCAGCCGCCAGAGTATTTAGACCTACCGGTCCACCACTGAATTTAATCATAATTGTCTTTAACAATTTATGATCAATTCTGTCCAGTCCTAGCTCATCAATCTCCAGCAGTTTTAGAGCATCATCCACAACTCCCCTGTTAATTATACCATCTGCTTTTACTTCTGCAAAATCTCTTACTCTTTTTAAGAGTCGATTAGCTATTCTAGGAGTCCCGCGCGAACGGCGTGCTATCTCCAGAGCGCCATGCTCAACAATTTCTACACCCAAAATTTCAGCTGATCTGCTCACAATTTCCTGCAGCTCATTTTGATCATAAAATTCCAGTCGATTAATTACTCCAAACCTGTCTCTTAAAGGCGAACTGAGGCGTCCAGCTTTTGTGGTAGCACCTACCAGAGTAAAAGGAGCCAGATCCAGCCTGACAGAACGAGCACTTGGACCTTTACCAATGATTATATCCAGACAGTAATCTTCCATTGCTGGATATAAAACTTCCTCTACCATTTTATTTAAGCGGTGGATCTCATCAATAAATAAAACATCACTCGGCTGCAGATTTGTTAAAATTGACGCCAGATCTCCCGGCCTTTCTATTGCCGGTCCTGAGGTCTGATGAATATTTACATTCAATTCATTTGCTATAATATTAGCCAGAGTGGTTTTCCCAAGCCCCGGCGGTCCATATAACATCACATGATCTAGCGCTTCTTTTCGATCACGTGCAGCCTGAATAAATATCTTCAATTTTTCTTTTGACTTCTTCTGCCCTACATATTCTTTTAAAGTAAAAGGACGAAGCCCTTTATCGACTGAATTATCAGCTGAAGCAGCAGGCTGTTTATCAGCTGGAGAATTATCACTTTTTTTCTTTTTGGGAGAAACAATCCTTCTTCCATTTTCCATTATTATCTCTCCTTACCAAGATGACTTAAAACCAATCTTATTTTTTCTGAGACATTTTGCTGAGCTTTAAATTCAACTTCTCTTAAAGCTCTATTTATCTCCGATATTTTATAACCCAGGGCTGTTAAAGCATCAACTACATCCTGTCTGTCCTCATCAATATTATTTACTTCTTCTTTCCTGTTATTAAGATTCTGAAGATAGGCGAAATCTTCAAGTTTTCCCTGAAGTTCAAGAATTAGGCGCTGAGCAGTCTTAGGTCCTATCCCTGAAATTTCTTTTAATACCTCTTCATTTTTCTTCATAATTGCAGAAATAAACCTGGAAGCAGGCATAGTATTAATAATATTTAAACCAGCACTTGGACCTATACCATTAACTGTAATTAAAATTTCGAATAAATCTTTACCCATCCTCTCCGGAAAAGCAAACAATTTTAAAGCATCTTCCCTTACATATGTATAGGTGTAAACTTCTATATCTTCGCCAACTGAAAGCTGTTTTTTAAAACCAGCAAGTTCTAATTCATATCCCACACCATTAATTTCTAAAATAATCTTTCCAGCTTCAGCATAAATTACTTCACCTTCTAAATAGCCAATCATAGTCTTTCCTCCCATCCAGAATGAGCACTAAAAACATGACCGTGACAGATCGATACCGCCAGAGCATCAGCCGCATCATCTGGCCGCGGTAACTCAGCCAGATTTAATAAAGACTTAACCATCTGCTGAACCTGATTTTTATCTGCTCGACCATAACCCACTACAGCCTGTTTTATCTGCAGTGGAGTATATTCAGCCACTTTTAAGCCTGCCTGTGAACCGGCCAGCAGGATAACCCCCCGCGCCTGTCCAACAGCAATAGCTGTTTTTACATTTTTATTAAAAAATAGTTCTTCTACAGCCATTTCCTCCGGTTTAAATTCTTTTATCAGTTCCTCAATATTATAATGAATAATTTCAAGTCTTTTTGTATCTTTTTTATCTGCTGATGTTTTAATTACTCCGTATTCCAAAACATCAAAATGGTTTGTTTCTTTATCTACTACGGCATAACCAATAGTAGCTAGACCCGGGTCAATACCTAAAATTCGCAAATTCCACACCCCATTCAAACTAATGTTTGAGTCTATTATATCACAGTCAGAAAAGATATTAAAACAAAAAAATAAAGACACTGCTGCACAGTGCCCTTATTAAAATCTACATCTATTTTATAACAAAATAATTAAAATTAGATTAAATTTAATTAATCTTCCTCAGCTTCAATTTCAGCTCTAACATCTTCTGGAATCTCAAAATTTGAATAAACATCCTGAATATCATCATGATCTTCAAGCTGATCCATTAATCTCATCATTTTTTTAGCATCACTTTTATCAAGAGTAACCGTATTGTCAGGGATCATAGCAAGATCGGCAGATTCAAATTCATAACCAGCCTCTTCTAAAGCCTCTCTGGCAGATTCATAATTAGATGGATCAGTATAAATCACTGCTTCTTCCTCACCATAATCTAAATCTTCTGCTCCTGCCTCTAAAGCCTCTAATAACAGATCTTCTTCTCCAACTTCAAATTCATTGAGATCAATTACCAGTTCCCCTTTGCGCTGAAACATCCAGGCAACACAGCCATTAGAACCAAGATTACCACCATTTTTATCTAAAATGTGGCGAACTTCTGATGCAGTTCTATTTCTGTTGTCAGTCATAATATCAAGATATAAAGCAACTCCACCAGGTCCATATCCTTCATAAACAAATGACTCGTAAGTCATTCCCTCTAAATTTCCTGTACCACGCTTAATTGCTCTCTCAATATTATCATTAGGCATATTATTATCTTTAGCCTTCTGAATAGCCATTCTGAGATCTGCATTCATCTCAGGATCTCCACCACCCTCTCTGGCAGCAACAGCTATTTTGCGACTTAACTTTGAAAATAATTTACCTCTTCTCTTATCCTCTTTTTGCTTTTTATGCTTTATATTAGCCCACTTGGAATGTCCGGCCATATAATAACCCTCCTTAAATCAAATTACACTTCTTTAATCAGTTTGCAGTTTATTGTACCATAATTACGGCTGTTTTTCAATATCATGTTCCTCTAAAATATTTGTCAAATCTTTGAGCAGGATGTATATCATTTCTAATTCTTTCTCGTCTCTATTTAAAAGCAGATCAGTTATGTTAGAAATTTTAATACTGGCTTCCGAACTCAAATCATAATTTATCAATAGTTTATCTACACCTACTCCAAGAGCTTCTGCAATATTTATCAGTGATTTTAATGATGGTTCTTTTTCTCCACGTTCAACCTGTCCAATGTATGTATAATGCAGGCCAGCTTTCTCGCCCAAACCTTCCTGGGTTAAATTATTTGTTTTGCGATATTCTTTAATTTTTTTACCAATAAGTTCTTTTTGCATTCGGCTCACCTCTAATATATATCTTAGGGTGAAGAGCCCATAATTTGAAGAGATTATAAGTATTATAATAAAGTATATAGGTATTATTAAAGCATTTAGGTATTTTATCTGTTCAAATACATTTATGCTAATAGTTATAGTCTATTAAATAATAAAACCACAGCCTTTAAGCTATGGTTTAAAAGATAATACTTATTGATGTGCTCTTAAATCACTGATTAATGCTGTTAGTTTCTCTTTACCGCCATTATTCCAGGTTTCTATAAAATCAGCAATCTTTTCTCGGTCATAATCACTTAAACCCTCACCAAGTGAATCTATATCATGATTATCTAAATCCTTCATTAAATCTATAGCTTTTTTGAGAGGGTACTGTATTTTATAATATATCTGATCAACCATCATTAACCTCCTCAAGCTTTTCTACCAGACTTTCCAGCCTGGGCATCGTTTCCCGTTCAATATATCTTATGTAACCTTCGAGTGTCATAATTCGATTATCCAGCACTTTATTACTCATTTCAGGAGAATAATCATTAAATTGTTCTGTTTTATTTACTGCCGCATCAATAAAATCTATTACATCAATTACTGCTTTCTCCATCCAAACACCCCTTTTTTGATTTTTATAAAAATTAAAAATATAGTAGACAAAAAAATAAGTTAACCTGTAAGCCGAGTTCTGTATCAGATGATCATCTATCTAGGGGAACAGTTGCCTGAACCCTCAAGCGTCCTTACCCGGAGAAAAGCGGATCACTTTTATATTCTCCCTATTTGGACTTACTCCGGATGGGGTTTACCTGGCATTCCAGTTACCTGAAACCCGGTAAGCTCTTACCTTACCTTTTCACCCTTACTCTTTCAGTAGAGTTTTCAAAGAAAACCCTTTCATTAAAAGCGGTATATTTCTGTGGCACTAGCCTGGGAGTTACCTCCACCGGGTGTTACCCGGCATCCTATCCTGTGGAGCTCGGACTTTCCTCATCTTAAAAAGATGCGATCATCTGGTTAACTTATTTTTTTACCATATAAAGTATACCACCAGTTATATAATATGTCAAGCGATTCACTCAAGTTAAAAAGACTGCAGTAATAGTGATTACTGATAATCCCAGGGATCAGTATTAACATCTGATTTAACAAAATTAAGATCCTTTTTTAACTTTGTTGAAGCCGCAGTCTTTAATTTTTCAAATAACAACTCTCTGACAAATTTTTCGCTGCCGTAGTGACCAAAATCAATCAGAGCAAGTCCCAGCTCTTCTGCTGTCTGAGCTTCATGAAATTTAACATCTCCAGTTAAATATAGATCTGCTCCCTGATAGTAAGCATTTTTTATAAAATCAGCTCCACTGCCACTGCAGAGAGCAACCCTTTTAATCTTATTTTTTGACTTCACAACTTTAAGCTGTTCTAATTGATAAATTTCTTTAGTTTTAGCAATTAAAGTCTCAAGCTCAGTTTCTTCTTTTAGATCAGCTATTCTTCCAATTCCCTGCTTATTTTTTAAGTTTTCTAGCTGATATAGATCCCAGGCTGGTTCTTCGTAAGGGTGAACTTTAAGCAGAGCATTAATTACTTTATCTAAGTTTTCTGGAGCTACTATAGTTTCAAATCTGTATTCTTTTACCTGATTAAAACTGTTCTTTCGCCCGAGATAGGGATCTGAATTTTCTAATGGTTTAAAAGTACCATTCCCCGGCTGATAAAAGCCGCTGTGACTGTAATTTTTATACTCACCAGCTCCTTTAGCATAAAGAGCATCCCGCACCTCCTCAAAACTATCTTCAGGAATAAAAGTAACCAGCTTATGATAATTTTGACTGTCTGTTGTTTTTAAAATTGATATATTTTCTACATCCAGTTTTTCAATCAGATAATCATTTAAACCATCATCAGCAATATCCAGATTGGTATGAGCTGAAAATAACGAGATATTATTTTTAATCAGTTTATAAATCAACTTACCACTTTCATTCTGAGCATCCACTGACTTGATCCCATTAAAAATAAAAGGATGGTGAGTAATGATCAGCTGACAGTCTTTTTCAACAGCCTCAGCTAAAACTTGCTGATTAAAGTCAAGTGCCAGCAGTACATTTTCTACTTCCTGACTTAGATCACCAACCTGCAGACCTACATTATCCCAGTCTTCTGCCAGTCTAGCTGGAGCAAGTTCTCCCATTAACTGAACCACTTCTGCTACCTTTGCCATAATTGACCTCCTCTAATTAAAAGTACTTTAAAATAATATTATTTGATTTTTATAAAACAAAAAACCCCGCTCTTTAAGTAAAGAACAGGGTTTGAATATTCTTGGTGGGCCCACCAGGATTCGAACCTGGGACCAACCGGTTATGAGCCGGTTGCTCTGACCAGCTGAGCTATGGGCCCGCTAATAAAACAAATCTATTATTTGTGACGACAAGAATAATTATATGATAGAAATCAGCCCAGGTCAAGAGTTATTTTAGATTTTTTTGCAGAAATATATATGATAATATTGTAATATCTCATAAATACTTCCAGTTATCCATTTATACTCTCTATTCCAGATAATCCTTCAGTTTTTTACTGCGGCTTGGATGTCTTAATTTGCGTAATGCTTTTGCCTCAATCTGTCGGATTCTTTCTCTTGTAACTCCAAACTCCTTGCCTACTTCTTCTAAAGTTCTGGGCCTGCCATCTTCAATTCCAAATCTGAGCTCCAGAACTCGCTTTTCTCTATCAGTAAGGGTATCTAAAACCCCGTCTAACTGTTCTTTAAGCAGTATATATGATGCTGCTGAAGCAGGAGCAGGAGAATCTTCATCTTCTATAAAATCACCAAGGTGACTGTCTTCTTCCTCTCCAATAGGTGTTTCAAGCGAAACAGGTTCCTGAGCAATTTTCATGATCTCTCTTACCTTTTCAGCTGAAATATCCATTTCTTCACCAATTTCCTCTGCCTTTGGTTCTCTACCCTTTTCCTGCAGAAGCTGTCTTGATACCCGAATCAGCTTATTAATGGTTTCAACCATATGCACAGGCACTCTAATTGTTCTTGCCTGGTCAGCTATAGAGCGGGTAATTGCCTGTCTGATCCACCAGGTGGCATAAGTACTAAACTTATAACCCTTGGTGTAATCAAATTTTTCTACTGCCTTCATTAGTCCCATATTACCTTCTTGAATTAAATCAAGAAAAAGCATTCCGCGACCAACATATTTTTTAGCAATACTTACAACCAGCCTCAAATTAGCTTCAACCAGCTGCTGTTTGGCCCATTCATCACCCTGTTCCATCCTTTTGGCAAGTTCCACCTCTTCATCTGCTGTCAAAAGGTCAACTTTCCCAATCTCTTTTAAATACATTCGAACCGGGTCATCTATGCCAACACCTTTAGGAACACTCAAATCAAGACCACTATTTTCATCGTCTTCATCCTCGTCCCCATCATCTTCTAATTTAGAATTAACTATTTCTATATTCATTTCACTAAATATATCATAGATTTTTTCTATATCTTCAGAATCTAAATCAATATCCTCCAGGGCATCCATAATTTCTTCATAAGTTAGTTCCCCTTCTTTTTTTCCACGATTGACAAGATCCTTAACTTCATCTATTTTAGCAGGACTCATATCTTTATCAGCCACTTTAGTCCCTCCTTTCAAAATTGTAATTCAAACTATAAAATGTTAATAAAATTCGATTTAATTTATCTAAACCTAATTCTTTTCTGCTGAGTAAACTGCACAACTTCTTTTTATTTCCGGCAATTCTTTTTGAACTTAAATAGTCAGCCAGTTCTAAAATATGCTCCCTTGGTAAAGAGTTATCCTGTTTAACTAAAATTTCTGACCAGTACGATACCAGCTTGTCTCCCAGGTCATTTTTGATTTTATCAATTTTAACTGAGTTGCTGATCACACTACCCTTAAATAAATATTCAGCCAGCTGAGCAGTTCGTCCATTAAAATCATCTTTAGAAAGTCTGGCAGCAATTTCTTCTCTCAAACCAGGATTACTGATAAAATGTGCCAGAATTTCTTCCTCAACTTTTTGATAATATGATAATTGCGAGTATAAGTCAAATTCTTTTTCTGCTTGCTTATTTTGTTTTTCTCTATTTCTTTGATAATTCCTGCTTTTATTTTTCTTAAATTCTTTTTCCACTTCTCGGGCCAGAACTTCAGCTTTAAAATCTGTTTTAGCTGCAGCTCGCTCAATATATATTTCTCTTTCCAGATTGTCACTGACCCCGCTTAAAAGTTCTACAATTGATCTCAAAATCTTTTTCCGGATTCCAGGATCTTCAAGATTTTTATTTTTAATAATCATATTAATTTTAAAATCTATTAAGTTTACAGCCTCAGAAATAAATTTATCAAAAACCTCTTCACCCTCATTTTTTAAGAGTTGATCCGGATCACTGCCTTCATCCAATTGAATTACTTTAACATTTATACCAGTACTGCTGAGTATGTCAAGACCTCTCAGGGTCGCTTTATTTCCAGCTGTATCTGCATCATAAGCAATATAGGCATTTTCAGCATATCTGTGGATCAATTTTGCCTGTTCTTCAGTAAAAGCAGTACCTAAAGAAGCAATCGAGTTTTTAAAGCCTTTTTTATGGGCCTGTATTACATCTGTATAACCTTCCATTATAATACAGCTGTTTTTCTCTCGAATCGAATCTTTAGCAAGATGCAGTCCGTACAAATTTTTCTTCTTACTAAAAATAGGCGTTTCAGGTGAATTTAGATATTTAGGGCCATAATTAGTTTCAGTTTCTAAAATTCTACCCCCAAAAGCTATTACTTCACCGCGATTATTAAAGATTGGAAACATAACTCTGTTTCTGAATTTATCATAGTGAGAATTATTTTTTCCTTCACTAATTAAACCGGCTTTTTTTATCAGATCAATACTGAAACCTTTTTTCTGCAAAAAATTCAATAAAAGCTGCCATTCATCTGCAGCATAGCCGAGTTTAAATTCTTCAATTTCTGGCTCTTTAAAACCCCGATCTGTTAAATAATTAAGGGCATCTTTTCCAATCTCAGTTTCAGTTAAAAGATAGTTATAAAAGCGTGCTGCTAACTTATTTAAAGAAAATAGCTGTTCCCGTTCCTGGTAGAGCTGTCTCTGCTCATTACTGAGATCTGGGAGTTCCATCCCACTTCTTTCAGCCAGCATCTTAACCGATTCAACAAATGTTAGATTTTCAATTTCCATCACAAAATTTATTGAATCCCCACCGGCTCCACAGCCAAAGCAGTGATAAAAATTATTATCAGGATTAACAAAAAATGACGGAGTTTTTTCACTGTGAAAAGGACATAAGCCCTTATATCTATTGCCTGATTTTTTTAATTCAAGATAATCAGAAACTAAATCCACTAAGTCAACATTTTCTTTTAGTTCATTAATAAATTCATCAGAATATCTGGCCAATTTATCCACCCTGACCTTAATTTTTATTTCAAATTAGAAAAGTATTTAACCGTTGTAATTATATTTCTCCAAAAAGATTATTAATCCTGCATTTATTTGAATTATCAGCTCAAATATTAGCGATTTTTGTCGAACCATGGTGTTGGAATAAAATATTTTTGCCCAAGATTAATTGCATATCGATCAGTCATCCCGGCGATATAATCAATTACAGCCTGTTTGTGATTTTTTTCAAACTCTAAATATTCATCAGGAATATAATCAAGATGCTCCATAAAAAAATCATAAAGTAATTTTAAAAGTCTTTTTGCCTTACCTTCCTCACTTTTACCTTCAGAACCAATATAAACATTCTGAAAAAGAAAGCTTCTCAATTTTTCCGTTGCAGTTTTAATCTCAGCCGATCTTTTTATTTCTGCCTGCTGCCAGCTGGAATTAATCAAATCTCTGACCATCACATCTATTCTTTCAGAGTGTGTGCTGCCCAGGATAGAAATTGCGTCCTGAGGCAGGTCTGAAGTGTCTATAATTCCTGCTCTTAAAGCATCATCAATATCATGGTTAATATATGCTACTCGGTCAGCAATTCTCACAATCTGTCCTTCTAAAGTTAGAGGTTTAGTATCACCTGTATGATTAACTATTCCATCTCTGACCTCAATACTTAAGTTTAAACCCCTGCTGCCGCTGCTCCTTTTTTCTATCAGATCAACAACCCTTAAACTCTGCAGATTATGTTTAAATTCCTCTCCAGTAATCTCAGTTAGAGCAGCCTCACCAGCATGCCCAAAAGGAGTATGCCCCAGGTCATGTCCCAGGGCAATAGCTTCTACTAAATCTTCATTTAATTTAAGAGCTCTGGCTATTGTCCGAGCAATCTGCGAAACTTCCAGAGTGTGAGTCAGGCGAGTGCGGTAATGATCACCCTCAGGGGCAATAAAAACCTGAGTTTTATGTTTGAGCCGTCTAAAAGCTTTGGAGTGAATAATTCTGTCTCTGTCATGCTGAAAAATTGTGCGAATATCACAGTCAGCTTCCGCTTTTTTCCGCCCCCTGCTTTCTGCACTCAAACAGGCAAAATCAGAAAGTTTCTCTTTTTCCCATGCCAGCTGTTCAACTCTGGAAAACATAATATCAGCTCCTATTCATTAAAATAAGAAAGCACTTCTACAGCAGTTTCTTCGATAGTTTTATCTGTAACATCAATTATCGGACAGCCTATTTCTTCCATTATAGAATCAGCATATTCAAATTCCTGATTAATTCTTTCTTTAGCTGCATAGGTTGCATCATCACCTAGTCCCATTTTCTTTAACCTTTCAATCCGAATATCATTTAATAATTCAGGATCAATGGTCAGCCCAACAACCTTATTATCTTTATTTTCCAGGACTGAAGGATGAACATCTACTTCCGGAACCAGAGGTACATTGGCAGTTTTATAGCCCAGATACGAGAGATGAACAGAAAGAGGAGTTTTTGAAGTTCTGGATACTCCAACCAGAACAATATCAGCTTCTGCAATCCCCTTTGACTCATTTAAATCATCAAATCTAAGGGTAAACTCCATTGCTTCAATTCTTTTGAAGTATTCTTCGTCCAATTTATATTTGAGAGCAAATTCTTCTTTTGCCTCCACTTCCAGTCTCTTTTCTACCATATTTAAAGGCTGGTCCATCATATCAATATAGTCTAAATTATTCTTTTCAGCAAGTTCATTTAAATGTTCTCTCATCTCAGTTTTGACAAAAGTGTAGGCAATTATTGCGTTATCAGCTTTTGCCTTTTCAATAATCTCATCAATTCGCTCCAGTGAACGGACAAAAGAAAAAGATTTTATTTGTACCTCAGAGTCCGGAAATTGTCCGATGGCTGATTCCATCAGGTGTTTAGCTGTTTTACCGGTTGAATCTGACACTGCATATGCAATTAACTTAGTTTCACTCATAATTTTCACCCCGGTTTAATTATTAGTCTAGAGCTATTTCTTCAATATCCATTACCTCTGACATTAAGACAGCAATTTGAGCTAATAAAGCCAGCCGATTATTTTTAAGTTCACTGTCATCAACCATAACCATTACATTATCCAGGAAGGCATCAATATATTCTTTCAATTCAACCAGCAGATAAAAACCTTTTTGATAGTCACCAGAAGCAAAAAACTTATTGATTTCTGTTTGCCGCTGATTAAATGCTTTATATAGTTCCTTTTCTTCATCTTCAAGTAATAATCCTGCATCTATCTCCAATTTATTTTCAGCTTTTTCACTGATATTTTTAGCCCGAACCAGACCGCGAATTAAATCAACAAATAATTCCGGATTCTCTGATCTAAATTCCATTAATTTATGTGCCCGCTGATAAAGGTCAAGTAGATTTTGATCATTAATCTTAATTACTGCATTAATAATATCATATCTGACCTCTTCTTCTGCCAGCAGATTTTCCAGTCTCTGTTTAATAAATTCTTTTAACTCAGCAGCTGCAGCTTCAATATTCTCAGGCTTTATAGCAACAATTTCCATTGAAAATTCAATAATTTCTTCGATGTCAACTGCCAGCTTATTTGCTAAAACAATTCGTAAAAGCCCTGTAGCCTGTCTTCTTAAAGCAAATGGATCCTGAGAACCACTGGGAATATTACCCAGAAGAAAATGACTGCTTAAATTAAATAACTTTTCAGCCACAGCAAGCACAGTACCACTCTTAGTCTCTGGCAGTTTATCACCAGCAAAACGGGGTAAATAGTGTTCAAAAATAGCCTCTGCTGTTTCTTTTTCTTCCCCTTCTAAAAGGGCATATTCTTTACCCATTAATCCCTGAAGATTGGCAAATTCATTTACCATCTCTGTTGCCAGATCGTTTTTGCAGAGTTCAGCTGCTCTGACCGCCATTTCTTGCTGAGCCTGATCATAATCTAATAGTTCAGCCAGCCTTGATGTAATTTGCTGCAGTTTTTCAACTTTTTGATAAACACTGCCTATATCTTTTTGAAAAACTATATTTTTAATATCTTCGCTTCTATTTAAAAATCCGTATTTCTGGTCTTCAGCAAAGAAAAATTGGGCATCATCTAGTCTTCCTTTTAAGACCATTTCATTTCCGGAAATTACTTCTTCAAGATATTCATTACCTCCATCTCGAACTCCGATAAATTCTGCCTGCAGTTTATTATCCTCTATCATTACTGGAAAATAACGCTGATGTTTTTCCATAGCAGTAATTAAAACCTCAGCCGGCAGTTCTAAATATTCTTCAGCAAAAGTCCCTTTAAAAGCGGTTGGAAATTCAATTAGATCAATTACTTCAGCCAGTAGAGAATCTTTAATCACTGCCTCAGCAGATAAATTAAGATCTGAAATCTGTTCTTTGATTATTTCTTCTCTTTTATCCTGCTTTACAATAATAGCTGCAGATTTTAGGGCAGAAAAATAATCTTCAGCAGCATTAACTTCTACCTTACCTTCACTTAAAAAGCGGTGCCCAATACTATAATTGGAGCTTTTAACACCTGCAATTTCCAGATCAAGTTTTTGTTCACCAAATAAGACTAAAAGCCATTTGATAGGACGGATAAATTCCATCTGAACACTGCCCCAGCGCATTGCTTTAGGCAGAGGAACCTGATCAACAATCTTCTTTAAGATAGCAGTTAGAATTTCTGCTGTTTCTTCTCCTTTTTCTACTTTCTCAGCATAGAGATAGCCATCTTTTTTAACCAACTGATCTACAGCAACTCCCTGTCCGCGAGCAAATCCTTCTCCAGCTTTAGTAGGCTCACCATTATCATCAAAGGCAATATTTACTGCAGGACCCCGAACTATCTCCCGCTGATCTTCCTGTTTTTCTGCCAGCTGCTCAACTGCAAGCACAAGTCTTCTGGGAGTAGAATAAACTTCCATTTTGTTATATTCCAGATTATTATTGTCAAAAATTTCGGCTGCTGTTTTTAAATAATCCTCTCTAAATCTCTGCATAGAAGCAGCCGGCATTTCTTCAGTTCCTATTTCAAAAATTAAATTTTTTGCCATCATTATCACTCCTGCTCTCCTGAGTTTAAATAGCTGGCTGCACAGTCATGAGCCAGTTTTCTAACTCGCTTGATAAATCTAGTTCTCTCAGTTACACTGATTGCTCCTCTGGCATCTAAAAGATTAAAAGCATGTGAACATTTCAAAGTATAATCATAAGCAGCTAAAGGTAGCTCTGCTGCCAGTGAATTCTCAGCTTCTGCTTCATAAATATCAAAAAGTTCAAATAAATTATCAATATCTGCAACCTCAAAATTATATTTAGACTGTTCTACCTCATTTTGATGATAGATATCATGATATTTTACTCCTTCAACCCAGGTCAAATCATACACACTTTCAACTTCCTGTAAGTACATAGCTATTCTTTCTAAACCATAAGTAATTTCCACAGTCACCGGGTCAGCTTTAAATCCCCCTACCTGCTGAAAATAAGTAAACTGAGTTATTTCCATACCATCAAGCCAGACTTCCCAGCCCAGACCCCAGGCGCCTAAAGTTGGAGATTCCCAGTTATCTTCTACAAAACGGATATCATGTTTTTCAGGTTCAATCCCCAGTGCCCGCAGACTATCTAAATAGATTTCCTGAATATCATCAGGTGAAGGTTTCATTATTACCTGATACTGAAAATACCTCTGCAGACGATATGGATTATCCCCATAACGGCCATCTGTAGGACGGCGGCAGGGCTGAACATAGGCAGTATCCCAGGCTTCTCCTCCCAGTGAGCGCAAAAAAGTAGAAGGACTCATTGTTCCCGCCCCCACCTCAATATCATATGGTTGTTCAATTACACATCCCTGGTCACTCCAAAATCTATCCAACGAAAAAATAATTTCCTGGAAATTCATAAATACACTTCCTCTCGTACTCATTTTAATAATTTTCACTAAAATAAAACCTTATCCTTTAGGACAAGGCTCAAATTGAATTAACTATTCATTTTCCTGATTGTATACAGAAATGATAATGATTTAGGACTTAAGTCCAGATGATAGACTAAAAATTTTTCTGTCAGCTGATTGAGCTTTTCTATAATTTCTTCGGAAAATTGGGCAGACTTAAGCTGAGAAAATTCAGCAAAAGTTATTTTATAGAGAGCTCTCATTTCATTTAAGCTAAAAAGGGTATACTTAAAATCTTTTTTATTAAAACAATTTTTACAGATTGAGCCCCCCTCTTCAACACTGAGTGGGGTTGAACTTTTGAGATCAACTTTTTCTCCACAGATAGTACAATTCTCAATTTCAGGTTTAACCCCCAGCAAAAGCAGTAATTTAGCCTTAAAAACAGTCAGATAAAATAAAAGCTCTGACTTTTGAGCCTGAGCCATCTTTTCTAAAATAAGGGCTAAAAGAGAAAAAAGAGCCTGATCAGCTTCATCTTCCAGGCCGGCCCGCTCTACATATTCAGAAACAACACTGGCATAAGCCATATAATCCAGGTCTTCGCGCAACTTAGAGTTCATTGCTATCGACTCGATATGATTTATTTTAGCCAGTGATTTTCCCTGATATAAAGTAAAATTATGATAGCTAAAGGGTAAAACAAGTCCGGAACGAGATTTTTTCCCCTTCCGGGCTCCTCTAGCAACTGCCTTTAATTTACCTCTTTCTCTAGTGTATAAGGTAATCAGACGATCTGACTCACCTAAATCAAATTGTTTTAAGACTACTGCTTCTGTCTCAAAAGTTGCCAATTAATTCAACTCCCGCTTATTCTTCATCATCTGTTACAATTGTTACCCCAGAGCTTGCACCAATTCTATTGGCCCCTGCATCAAGCATTTCTAAAGCCTGCTCAAAGTTTTTGATACCACCAGAGGCTTTAACACCAACATCCCTACCAACTGTTTTCCGCATAATACTAACATCTTCAACTCGAGCTCCATAATCACCAAAGCCAGTTGAAGTTTTGACAAAGTCAGCCCCTGCTTCTTTTGCAATTTCACAGGCCTTAACAATTTCTTCTTCATCCAGAAAACAAGTCTCCAGAATAACTTTTACAATGATATCCGAACTCACACCTGCTTTTTTAGTAGCATCTACAACCGCCTTAATATCAGCCTTAAATATCTCATAAGCACCAGATTTAAAAGCTCCAATATTCATTACCATATCGATTTCCTGAGCTCCATTTTTGATTGCATTTCTGGTTTCATATGATTTAACTTCTGTAGTGTTTGCACCCAAAGGAAAGCCGACTACTGTACAGACTTTGACTGAGCTTTCTTCAAGTAACTTTGCAGCCAAAGGAACATATATAGGATTTACACACACTGATGCAAATTCGTGCTCTTTTGCTTCCTCACATAATTTTTTGATATCATCCACAGTTGCTGTTGGATTCAAATTTGTATGGTCAATCATTTTAGCCATATCACGAGGTTTGATCGCCATTTTTAAAACCACTCCTTAAATTCTTATATTTTTGCTTTATCAATATTTATATTCTACAAACTTTGTCATTGTCCTGCAATAAATTTATTTATAACCCATTCTTTTGAGCAGATTATCTTTTTCGCGCCAGTCCTTTAAGACTTTAACCCAGAGGTCCAAATAAACTTTGGTCTGCATTAAATCTTCTATTTCTTTTCTGGCTGCCCGACCAATTTTCTTTAACATTTTACCATTTTTGCCAATAATAATTCCCTTATGTGATTTCTTTTCTACATAAATATTGGCTCTAATATAATAATCATCATTTTTTCTTTCCTTAACTTCTTCAACTAAAACAGCCACCCCATAAGGAACCTCTTCCCGGGTTAGGTAGAAAATCTTCTCCCTGATCATTTCTGCAAAAACAAATCTTTCTATCTGATCAGTTATCATATCTTCCGGGTAATACTGAGGTCCTTCCGGTAATTTTGAAAATATTTCTTTCAATAGATTATCTGTATTTTTGTTATTTAAAGCAGAAATTGGAATAACTTCTTTACCAACTTTTTGACTGTACTTCTGCTGTCTTTTTACCAATTCTTTATTTGATATTTTATCAATTTTATTCATCACATAGATTATTTCCTGATCACTATTTTTAATTTGATTATAAATTAATTGATCATTTTTACCCCAGTAAGTACTGCCGTCAAGAATAAAAATTATCACATCTATCCCGTCAAGACTGCTGTAAGCTTCATCCTGCATGTATTTATCCAGTTCATTTCTAGGTTCATGAATACCCGGTGTATCAATAAAAATAATCTGCCCATCGTCTTCTGAATAGATAGCTTTAATACTATTACGGGTCGTCTGGGGTCTGGGAGAAATAATATTTATTTTTTCTCCTATTAAATTATTAATCAGGGTCGATTTACCAACATTCGGTCTGCCAATTACTGTTACAAATCCTGATTTATAGCTCATTATTTTTCTCCATTGAACTGTCTGAAAAAGCTCCTGGAAGCAGTTCTGTACTGGTCATAGTTATTTCTTTCCCTTTTTCTGTCATCATAATAATCTCAATTTCTCCGTCAGCAAACTCATTAATTACCTGACGGCAGGAACCACAGGGAGGGACAGGTTCTTCGGTAGAACTAACTATTAGTACTGCTTCAATTTTTCTGTGTCCCTCAGATACAGCTGAAAAAATTGCAGATCTTTCTGCACAGTTAGTTAAACCATAGGCAGCATTTTCAATATTTACCCCTGTATAAATCGAACCATCTTCAGTCAAAATAGCTGCTCCCAGAGGGAATTCTGAATAAGGAACATAGGCATTTTTTTGAACTTCTAAAGCTTTTTTAAACATTTTATCTTTAATTTCTTTTTTCATTACTAACACCTCACAAAATTGCTTTTAAAACTTTTCTATATTAATAAGTAACTTCTGTACCATTTGGAACCACCTGAATCCAGGTTTGTCCCCGATTAATCTCAATTTCTTCACCAGCAGCATTTAAATAAGTTATTTGATTGTCATTATTCTCCCAGCTGCCTTCAATAACCATTCCATCTCTAAACAATTTCATTTCTCCACCTGATTTAATATCTATATCCTGTCGACCTTGATTATCTTTAGTAGAAGTTTTGACATACTGGACTATGATATTTTTAGCCTTAAGCTGTTCTCCATTTTCTACAAGATGCGGGTTATCTCCGCTATTTAAATATCTTAAATAATTGTTTTCCAGTCTATTATATTCATAAAGAACTTCATATGATCCCCAGTAGTCAACACTGATATTTTCAGCCTTTTCAAAGTTGCTGACTACAGAAGCAGTTAAAAAATTAAACTGCTCCGGATATTCTTTTTCCTCCAGGTTATCTAAATAGTCTTTTAAAGGTTCTTCTCCGGAATAAAGGTTATGAGGAGCTCTTCTCTTACTGCTGCGCCAGAAGTACTGGCTCTTATAAAGCTGATCCAAATGCAGAATATCATTTACTGCTAAAATTGCAAAACCATCAGGACTGGCCCCAGCATGTAAAAATACTGCATCATATGACTGTGCAGTTTTGACCAGAGCAGGTCTGGCACTTCTAATTGGTCCAATTTTTTCTGGTACCTCCGGCCAGAAAATTGCCAGAAATCTGGTGATCCCACCTTCCAGCATAAATTCATAGACTATTTCAGCTTCTTTCAAACCGCTTTGAGGTCTGGCGGCAGGTGAATTTTCAATTGAAACAGCCACTGCTCTTTTATAATAATTTTGCTTAATTGGCAGCCCGGTAAATGGAGAAACTGCATTATAATTGCTTTCTGTTATCTCATCTTCCTCCGGTGTTTCGGCTTCATATTCTTCTTCAATCTTTTTGATTTCTTCTTCCAGCTCTTCTTGATTTAAATCTTCCTGCTGACTGACTTCTTCCTCACTCTGCTTTGGCTGCTCTCCTTCTTCACTACTGCAGGCTGTAAATATGAGCAGTGCTGAGAGCAGTAAAATCAGCAGAAAATATAACTTTGACTTCATCTTCTCACCCCAAAAATTATTCATCATCTTCAATTTTTAATTCTTTTTCACTTATCAGCTTTATTTTTCTAATTCTATTGTCAATTATACTTTCAACAACAAATGTTACATCTTCCAGTTGCAGCTTTTCTCCCTGAACCGGCAGGCGGTTTAGATAATATAATACCAGACCACTTACTGTTTCGTAATCATCACTTTCAGCCAGCGGCTCTTTTAAATATCTATTTAACTCTTCGATATCAACTCTACCGTCAAGCAGCAGTTTGTTGTCATCAATAACTTCAATATAACTTTTTTCTAAGTCAAACTCATCCTGAATATCACCAACAATTTCCTCCAGTAAATCTTCAATAGTAATTAAACCAGAAGTACCACCATATTCATCTACTACAATTGCCATATGTTCTTTTCTATCTTTCATTTCTGATAATAATTGATTGATTGGTTTTCCTTCTGGAATAAAATAAATGGGTTTAACAAATTCTTCAATATCAACATCATCTTTTTGCTCCAGCAGTAATTCCAGGAGGTCCTTAATGTAAATCAAACCAATAATATTATCAATGGATTCTTCAAAAACTGGAATTCTGGAATGACCTTTTTCAACCCCCATTTTTATTAATTCTTTTAAACTGGCATTTTTTTCGATACATACCATATCAATTCTGGGGATCATAATCTCCTTTACCAGAGTATCATCAAAATCAAATACACTCTGAATCATTTCCTGCTCTGTTTCTTTAATGACACCCTCTCGCTGACTGACATCAACAAAACGTCTAATCTCTTCCTCACTTAAAAAAGCGGAAGAAATCAGGCTTTTATCTTTCACAAAAAGATTCACTATTTTTGTGAAAAGATAAATAAAAGGGGATAAAATTATTTCAAGATAATAAAGGGGAACTGCTGCAGCTTTAGCATAATCAATTGCTCTATTATTACCCAGTGACTTAGGAGTTATTTCTCCAAAAATAAGAATTAATAAAGTCACTACACCGGTCGCAATCCCAACTCCTTTACTTCCAAATAATTCTATCGAAAGTGCTGTTGCTATGGAGGAAGCTGCAATATTAACAAGATTATTACCAATCAAAATAGTTGTTAATAGTTTAGTCTGATCCTGCAGTAATTTATCTACTTTTGCAGCATGCTCATCTCCTCTTTGAACTTTTTCTTTAATCTTAATTCTGTTAACAGACATAAAGGCTGTCTCAGAACCAGAAAAAAAGGCAGATAAAAATATCAAGATGAATAAAGATAATAATTCTAAATACATTATTAATTCCTCCACAGTCATCAAAGTTATTAAATACTGAAATAATAAAAAATTATAAATGCAATTATACTTCCTAGTAAAGTCCCCAGTACTATCTCCTTAAATGAATGGGTACCAGCCTCCAGCCGACTCTGTGCTGTCAAAAAAGCAAGTACTGAAGCTAAAGAAAGAGCAATCAAGCTCCTGGTTAAAAACCAGATGATAAGCACCGAGGAAGCTGCAAGTGCTGCATGACCACTAACAATACCACCCTTAAGTGGAGTACCACTGCTGAAAATAGATTTTAAAACAATAACCAGAATAAATATTAAAGACAGTGTAATAAATATTAGATGCAGTGGCTCATGTCTGATATTAAAAATGAGATTTAAAGATAATTCCTGAGCTTTATTAATAAAAACGAGATAAGCAATAAAAATTGCATTGCCAGCTGCAATAACTACTGCTGCCGCACTAATGTTTTTGGCAATTCTTGCTTTAAAATTATATTCCTGACTTAAAATATCAATAATAACTTCTACAGCTGTGTTAATCAGCTCGGCAAAAATAACAAGAGAAATAGCTACTATAACCAGCCCCAGCTCTATTCTGCTTAAATCAAAGAAAAGGCTGAAGGCCAGGACTAAAATTGCAGCAGTCAGGTGAATCTGCATATTTCTCTGGGTTCTAATAGCATGAATTAAACCAGCAATTGCATGATTAAAACTATCAATAGTTTTTAAAATCCACATTATTTACACCTAATCTCTGCTGATTCCAAGCTGGGTTAAAACTCTTTCTTCTTTCTGACGCATTTCATTTTTTTCTTCCTCACTGTGATGATCATAGCCAAAAAGATGCAGCATTCCATGAACAGTTAAATAGGCTAGTTCACGCTTTAATGAATGTCCATATTCTTTAGACTGCTCTAGAGCCCTATTTGCTGAAATTATTATATCTCCCAGCATTTCGTCATCTATTGGAAATGAAAGTACATCTGTGGCTTCATTTTTATCTCTGTATTTTTGATTTAACTCTTTGATCTGCTGATTACTGACAAAGGCAATACTTACTTCACCACCACTATAACCCTCCAGTTCAGCAGCTGTAATAATAACTTCCCGTAAAAGATCAAACATTTCCTCGCTAATTTCAACTTTATCCTGTTGATTATTAAAATCTACATTAATCACTATTATTACCACCCTTCATCTCTTTCAGCAGTTTATCCGGGTATTCTACACGCTGATGATAAATACCGGTTAAAACTTTAACAAAGCTCTTTACAATTGTATCCAGGTCACTCAGTGTTAGATTTGACTGATCAAGCTGATTTTCTATTAATTTATCCTTAACAAGGCCTCTAACAAACCCTTCAATCCGATCATGGTTGTTTTTATTAAAGTTTTTAGATCTAATTGCTGCCTCTGTTATGTCAGCAAGCATTATTATTGCTGCTTCCTTACTCTGAGGTTTAGGACCATCATAACGAAAATCTTTCTTTTCAATATCATCATGTTTGTTATCCTGAAGAGCCTGCTGATAAAAATAAGAAATTAGATTAGTACCATGGTGCTGTTTAATTATATCTATAATTTTTGAAGGCAGACCATTTTCTTCTGCCATTTCTACCCCATCTTTAACATGTGATTTAATGATTAAGGCACTCAAATTGGGGGAAGTTTTATCATGAGGATTTTCTCCACCAAATTGATTGTCTGAAAAAAAGTAGGGTCTTTTTAATTTTCCAATATCATGATAATAGGCAGCTGCCCGGGCCAATAGAGAATCTGCCCCCACATCTTCTGCAGCAGTTTCAGCTAAGTTTCCTACTATAACACTGTGGTGATAGGTTCCCGGAGCCTCAACCAGCATCCGCTTTAAAATTGGCTGACTGGGATTAGATAGCTCTAAAAGTTTAACCGAGCTTGTCATATCAAATAAATCTTCAAGATAGGGCAGCAGACCATTTGCAAGCACCCCAACTAATAGCCCGTTGACAATTCCACCACCGATTGACCAGAGCAGATATGTCCAGTCCTGATTCTGCTGAAGTAGTGAAAGACCTCCGATTAAAAAGATTAAAATAAAACTAACATTTAAACCGGCCCTTATAATATCGCCTCTTTCTTTAACCCTGGTAACACTAAAAATACCAATCAAGCCGGCCAGAAAAGAGGTCAAAACTATATTAAAATTCATATCATAAATTGGAGCAATTAATAAGCTGACAAATAAGGTAGTAATTAAAGCTGTATCACTGCTGATTAAAACTGTAAGCAGTATTGACGCCATAGCTGTGGGTACCATAAAATCAACAAAAGGATTCTGAAAAAAAGTCATGATCTTTGCAAAGAAAACCACAGTTAAAATTAATAATTCTATCAATAATAATCTGCTGTTATCATGCCAGACATCTTTCTGATATTTATAAAAATAAAAGCCAAGCAAAAGAACCAGAATAAAGCTAATTAAAATTCTTCCAGCAATATTATAATAATTGATGCCGCCTTTCTGCAGCCCCAGTCTTTCTAAAATCTCAATATCAGCTTCTGTAACTACATCACCCTTGCGGACAATAATTTCTCCCTGTCTTACAGTTTTTTCTACAGCTTCAACTTCAGATATAGCTTCCTGCCTTCTGCTGGCAGTAGCCTCCTGATTCAAAAACATATTTGCTGCAATAACTGTTTCTGCAATTTCAGCGATAGCAAGTCTTTGATCACGCGAAATATCCATCTCCATTGCACTTTGGCGCAGTTCTTCACGGGCAGATACCAGATCTGATGGCAGAATCCTGCTGCCCAGCTTATTTTCTAAAAGATTAAGTGTCCGATCCTCAATTTCTGATAATTCTTCCTGGTTAAGAGTAATTAAGACTCCAAGGCTTTCCTGACTGAGTTCATAATCAATTTCAGCACTGGTCAGATCAGCAATTTCATTAATTTCTGCCTGACTAAAGTTTTTAATTTCAGCGGCTGTTAAATTATTCTCTTCCTCCTCAGCAGAATCTTCACTAACTGCCTCATTGATTTGACCCTGCTCAGTTTCATTTTCTTCTGTAAGAGAAATTTTATTATTATAAAAGAACTTTCTTTCAGCAGTTACTGCTGCAAATAAATTATCAACTTTTTTTAGCACATTCTCTTCCACAGTACTGTCTTCTTCATATACCCTGGGCGCAGTATCTGCTGCCCGCTGTCTTAATTCAGAAGTTCTAGCCTCATCAATAAAAGTGATCGTCCTGGGAGCTGTAATATCGCTCTGACTTACCTGACCTGCTCTTAAATCAACCTGATTTGGAATTAAATCCAAATTCAAAATTAGAGCAACCAGAAGAAAGAAGATCACAGCCCAGATTACTTTATAGGTGTTTGTTGAAAAATCAAGATATTCTCTTCTCCAATTTCGGAGTTTGACTCTTAATTTTTTCATAAATTTCATTTTTAGTTCCCACTTTCATAACTTTCATATGCTTTTATGATTTCTTTAACCAGATCGTGTCTGACCACATCATGTCTACTTAAATAGACAAAGTCTATTCCCTTAATATCTTTTAATATTTTTTGAACAGTGGCCAGGCCGGATCTTTTTTTACTGGGAAGATCGATTTGGGTTATATCACCTGTAATTACTGCCTTAGAATTAAATCCAATTCTGGTTAAAAACATTTTCATCTGCTCTAAAGTGGTATTTTGAGCTTCATCCAGAATCACAAAAGAATCGTCAAGTGTTCTTCCCCGCATATAAGCCAGGGGAGCAACTTCTATAATATCTTTTTCCTGATATAACTTAGCTTTTTCAGGTCCCAAAATATCATAAAGTGCATCATATAAAGGTCTCAAGTAAGGATCAACCTTTTCCTGCATATCTCCAGGTAAAAAGCCTAAATTTTCTCCTGCTTCAATTGCTGGTCTGGTCAATACTATTCTGTTGATTTCATTATTTAAAAGACTTTTTACCGCCATAACCATTGCCAGATATGTCTTACCTGTTCCAGCTGGACCAATAGAAAAAACAATATCTCTATTTTTTATTGACTCCAAATAAAGTTTTTGCCCCATCGTCTTAGCTTTTATTTTCCGACCTTTATAATTTTCTAATATAACTTCATCATAAATTCTATTTAAATCAACAGCCGGATTTCGTTTTAAAAGCTCAGCTGCATATTTAAGTTTTCGCGGTGATAGTTCCTCATTTTGATCTGTCAATGATAATAATTTTTTTATTATCTTTACAGGATTTTCAAGATCACCATCACTCTTTATTTTTATCTGATTACCTCTGCCGCTGAGCTTTAAGGAAAGTATATCTTCTAAAAGCCTTAAGTTCCGATCATTATGACCGAAAAAGTTTTGGGCAAGCTGATAATCATTAATTTCAATTTTTCTCTCTTTTTGACTCAAATTATAACTCCTCCTTAATACTTTTACTTATTTATTATATCATATTTATTTCTTTAAACAAATTTAGCGAAAAAACTGCAGCCGGAGGGGGGCCACAGTTTTGAAGAAGATTTGATTTTAATCTTTTTTTAAAGCTTTTGGTTTAGATAAGATTTCTTTATAAATAACAGCCTTTTCCACCTCATTGTACTGAGCAAAAATTTCCCCCAGTGAGCTGCTTTTTTTACTGCTGAGTTCTTGTTGATCAGGATTATCCTTTATTAGTTTATCTTTTTTAATTTTAGCATTATCTCTTTTTGAATTTGTTCTCGAACTCTTTAAAATTCTTTCCTTACTTTCAGCCAGGGATTTCTTTTCAGCTTCAGCTATTCTATTTTCAAGCTCATTCTGATCAAAATTTTCTTCAGCTTGAGAGCCTTTCTTTTTAATTTCTTCACCAGCCTGATCAATTGTCAGATCAAAGTTTTTCCTGACAAAATCAAATCCCCTTTTGAAAAATGCTAATATCTGAAAAATAATGAAAAAGAATATTATTAATGTAGGAAGTACAAAAATAAGATCTTCCATATTTCACCTCCGGCATTGATGACAGTTTAAACTATTAGTTTTCATTCTGCTTATCTTTTTCATTTTCTGAAGCTTCGGAAATACTGGTTCTCATTTTTGTATCTGACTCCACATTTTTAAGATTCATATAATCCATTACGCCCAGATTACCTTTTTTAAGAGCTTCGGACATAGCCAGTGGAACTTCTGCCTCAGCTTCAACAACTTTAGCCCGCATTTCCTGGACTCTAGCTTTCATTTCCTGCTCTTCAGCTACTGCCATTGCTCTTCTTTCTTCAGCCTTAGCCTGAGCAATTTCTTTATCTGCTTCTGCCTGATCTGTCTGCAGCTGAGCACCAATGTTTTTACCAACATCAACATCAGCAATATCAATAGATAAAATTTCAAATGCAGTTCCAGAATCCAGTCCTTTATCTAAAACTGTTTTAGAAATCGAATCCGGATTTTCCAGTACTTTTTTATGTGATTCTGCAGAACCTACTGTTGTGACAATACCCTCTCCAACTCGTGCCAGAACTGTTTCTTCTCCAGCTCCACCTACAAGACGATCTATATTTGCTCTAACTGTTACTCTAGCAGTTGCCATCACCTGAATACCGTCCATTGCTACCGCAGTGACAATTGGAGTCTGAATAACTTTCGGATTAACACTCATTTTAACTGCTTCTAAAACATCTCTTCCTGCCAGATCAATTGCTGCAGCTCTCTCAAATGTTAAGTCAATCTCTGCTCTTTGAGCAGCAATTAAAGCATCAACTACTCGGTCAACATTTCCTCCTGCCAGGTAATGAGCTTCTAGTTGATCACTGCTTAAACCCTTACCTGCCTTATGGGATTTAATCATTGGTCCAACAATTGAAGAAGGTACTACTCTTCTTAAACGCATTCCGATTAAATTGAAAAAGCCAACCTTAACTCCGGCAGCCGTTGCCGAAATCCATAAACCAATTGGGATAAAGTAGAAAAACAAAACAAAAAATAATATTAAAGCAACTAAAATTAAAATTGAAAATATTTCCATTATTTATTCCTCCTCTGATGTTTCTCTAACAACAACTCTTGAGCCTGAAACAGAAATAACCTTTACTTTTTTATCTTTTTCTATAAAAGCACCTTCACTAACTGCGTCAATTCTTTTTCCATTAATCTCAATTGTACCTGCCGGACGCAGTTTGGAAAGAGTTTTCGCTTCCTGGTCTAAATAATCTTTTTTAGAGCTTGAAGAATAATAATTTTTGGAACTACTTTCTAAAGATATCCGCTTCCAAAAACGGCTGCTGCCGAACTTCTTAAACATAAATACTGCAATCACCATTGTAAATAAAACTACTGCCAGCAGCACATTTATTGCAATTGTAGTATTGGGAAAAATAAAAAACAAACTAACAAGAACTGCTGCAATCCCACTAATACCTGCAATTCCAAATCCGGGAATTATAAACACTTCTGCCAGAATTAAAATCACACCAATGATAAAGAGAACTACAATCCCAGTCCCAATTGCTCCGGTAAAAATATGACTGGCAAAAAATATCAGTAAGGCTATAATTCCAACAGTTCCTCCCAGAGCAAAGCCGGGAGTCAGCGCTTCAAAAATCAGAGCTGAAAAGGCAATAATTAAAACCAGAGAACTGATATAAGGACTGCTGATAATACCCATTATTTTTTCTAAATTAGTCTTTTCTACTGTCCTAATTTCATTTAGATCAACTTCTCTAATCGCTGCTACATCAGCAAGAGTTGAGGCATTAAAATCTGCCATCTGATATTCCAGCGCCTCTGCTGCAGTCAGAGTTAAAAGTTTATCTTTTGCTATCAGACCTTCAATTTCTATTGCAGCATCAACCATTGCCTCTGCAATTTGAGGATTTTTGTTTCTTCTCTCTGCTGTAGCTGCAAATTCTTTTCTTAAAGCAGAAATATATTTCTCTTCATTAGGCCTTGTCTCAGCAGCTCCAATACTCGCTGAAGGAGAAATGTATAACTCTTCTCCCGCCAGAGCTATTAAGGCTGCAGCAGACCAGGCTCTGCCGCTGACAAAAGTAATTACCTCTACTTCTGATTCTAAAATTCTATCTCTTATTTTTAAAGCAGGGTCTACATAGCCTCCAAGAGAGCTGATTTCTATAATCACAAAATCTACCCCTGCTGCTTCAGCCTGGCTTAGATTTTTATCTATAAAAGCATATTCTGCACTGTTAATTTCTCCATCAAGTCGGATATGAATTACTTCTGCTTCTGCAGCAGAGCTATAAAAAGTAAAAGTTAACATTAATATTAAAAAAATTAAAATTTTTCTTTTCATAATTGAACCTCCAGTATAGAGGAATAAAGAAGGGGAAATCCCCTTCTTTTAAATTCTATTTTAATTTGATATTTAGCTGCTCAATTTTTCTTTAACTTTTTCACTAACCATTGAGCCGTCAGCTCTACCTTTTATTTTAGGCATGATGGCACCCATTACCTGACCCATATCAGACATATTCTCTGCTCCTGTTTCGGAAATAACCTCTTCTACAAGCTGGTCAACTTCTTCTTCTGACATCTGTTCAGGTAAATATTCCTGGAGAATCTCAATTTCTTGATGCAGTTTTTCCATAACATCATCTTTCCCTGACTTTTCAAAATCAGCAAGTGAATCTTTGATTTGTTTAACCTGCTTTGCAATCACAGCTGTTACACCCTGATCATCTAATTCCTCGCCAGTTTCAATCTCTTTATTTTTTATTTCTGACCTGGTCATTCTAATTACAGAAAGTCTGGCCTTATCCTTTGCCTTCATTGCTTTTTTCATATCTTCCAATAGCTGTTCTTTTAATTCACTCATTTTAACATCTCCAATCTATTTTACAGTTAAACGATTATATTTTTTAGAACCCATTTTTAACCTGGAGGCCACTGCAGTTCACGACCACCTAATAAATGGAAGTGAATATGATAAACAGTCTGACCACCTTCATCTCCACAATTACTAACCAGTCTGTAACCTGAATCAGCAATTTCATTTTCTGCTGCCATTTTTTTGGCCACCTGATAAACATGTCCAATTAGATCATTTTCGCTTGCCTCTAAATGGTTTAAATCAGCTATATGTTTTTTAGGAACAATTAATAAATGAACAGGTGCCTGAGGATTAATATCTTCAAAAACTACTACCTGATCATCTTCATAAACAAAATCAGTATCCATCTCACCTGAAGAAATCTTACAGAACAAACAATCTGCCAAGAAAAATCCCTCCTTTTATTTTTTCTAATTTCAATTTTAAAAGAATATCTCAGATTTTTTTAGAAAAAGTGACTATTAACTATATTCGCTTAAAAGAATAATATTCCTGCTAATCTATTATTTTTCCCAGGATATGATGAGAATCAAAAGGCTCTTCCAGCTTAACTTCAACCAGCTCATTTTTTAATTCATCAGGTCCATCAACTAAAACCTTCAGATAGTTATCAGTATATCCTGTTAATAAATCAGTCTGATGATCTCTTACCTCTTCTATTAGGACCTCTCTCTTTTCTCCTAAAAATTCTTTTTGATAATCGAGCATTAACGCTTCATTAATTAACCTTAATTTTTTACTGTACTCAGTCACAATATTCCCATTCAACTGATCCATTCCTGCTGCAGGTGTACCTTCCCTGGCTGAATAAGGAAAAACATGTACTTTAGCAAAACCGATCTCTTTTACTACTTCAACAGTTTGAGCAAATGTTTCTTCTGTTTCACCGGGGAAACCAACTATTACATCTGTAGTTAATGCCAGATCGGGTATTCTCTTTCTGAGTTCAGCCACAGTTTCTTTAAATTCTGCAACAGTATAAGGCCGCTGCATGGCATCCAGAATTTGATCACTACCACTCTGCAGGGGGAGGTGTAAATGGGGGCAGAATATATCTTCTTCTGCAATTAAATCCATCATTCCCTGATCAATTTCGGTGCCTTCAATTGAGCTCAAACGAACTCTTTTTAAACTTTCAATTTCAGTTAAACTCTGCATTAATTCTGTTAAGGCTTTAGAATTCCCATTTTCACTTCCATAAGCCCCCAGATGGGTTCCAGTTAAAATAATTTCTTTTACTCCCTGCTGAGAAAGCTTTCTTATTTCTGCAACCACATCTTCTTTTTTGCGGCTGCGAACAGGCCCTCTCGCATAAGGTATAATACAGTAGCTGCAGAACTGGTTGCAGCCATCTTCAATTTTAACGTTAGCTCTGGTGGTGTTAGAAAGCCGCTTTAAGTTTAATTCCTCATAGTCCCTAAGTTCTTTATATTTTTTTATTTCAGCATCTACATCTCTACCGGCCAGCATCTCTTCCGCTTTGTCCAATATTTCCGCCTTATTATTGCTGCCCATTACAAAATCAATTTCTTCAATCTCACTTACTTCATCCGGAAAAGCCTGAGTATAGCAGCCTACAATTGCCACCAGACTATCTGGAGATCGTCTTTTAGCCCGCCGGGCAATCTGCCTCGTTTTGCGAGCAGCCTCATTAGTTACTGTACAGCTGTTAACTATATACACATCTGCCATTTCGGAAAAATCTACAATCTGATAGCCATTATCTAAAAATATATCAATTACAGCTTCAGTTTCATACTGATTTACTTTACAACCCAGGGTATAAAAAGCTGCCTTTTTAATCATTTTTAATCACCAAGTTCACCTTTCTCATATAAAATTGCTGTCAAAGCAGTAATTCCTGCTGTTTCTGTTCTTAAAATTCTTGGTCCCAGGCTAATAACTTCTGCTTTTAGCTCAGTTTTGAATTTCTCAACTTCTGCTTCCGAAAAGCCGCCTTCCGGACCAATAATCACCAGAATATTTGCTTCCTCACTAACTGGATTATCCCTAAAAAAATTCTTAATTGAATAACTTTTTTCATCTTCCCATAAGATTAAAACATAGTCAAATTTATCCTTTAAATTTTTAAGGTTATCTGAACTATAGAAATCTTTAATTTCTGGAATCACAGCTCTACCTGACTGTTTGGCTGCTGCTTCAGCAACTCTCTGCCAGCGGCTCTGTTTTTTCTCCTTTTTCTTATGATTATATTTTACTATAGTTCTCTTGCTTTCTAAAGGAATTAAACCTGCAAAACCAATTTCTGTTGCTTTCTCTACAATTAAATCCATTTTGCTCTTTTTGGGTAAACCCTGAGCCAGCCAGACTTTAATTCCTGACTCAACTTTAGATTTTTCCTTAGTCAATATTTTAAGTTCTGCTCCATCATCACTAAAGTTAATTATTTCTGCTTCCATATCAAAACCACTACCATCAGAAAGAATAACCCTGTCACCTAGATTAAGGCGCAGGGAATTTTTTAGATGGTTATAGTCATTTCCAGAAATAATTACTCTGCTGTCAATTTCAGTACTCTGATCTATAAAAAATCTATGCATTTTTTTCACTCCACTATTTTAGAGTCTCTCAGATTATAAGTTTAGTAATTTGATTCTATCAATTAATTAGATTACCGTGCTATTAGATATTAATCGCGTCTTTTATTTTTTTTAAAAAGCTTTTATGCTCTGGATTTATTTCTTCACCGCTGATATCAGCAAATTCTGCCAGCAGCTCTTTCTGTTTATTATCTAAATCTTTTGGAATCATAACTTTTACCTTAATATACTGATCACCACGACCATATCCATTAAGATGCTGAATACCTTTGTTTTTAAGTCTAAAAGTTGTACCAGGCTGAGTTCCTTCAGGAATGTCAAACTGAACTTTCCCTTCTAAAGTAGGAACTTTAATCTTATCACCAAGGGTAGCCTGAACAAAACTTATTGGAACCTCACAGTAGAGATCATCACCTTTGCGGTCAAAAATCTTATGCTCCTGGACATCGATTACAATATATAGGTCACCTGCAGGTCCACCTTTTTCTCCTGCCTGGCCTTCCCCGGACATTCTGAGTCTGGTTCCAGTATCTACACCAGCCGGTATGTTAACAGTTAATTTGCGCTGTTTACGAACCTTGCCTGAGCCATTACACTTATGACAGGCTTCTTCAACAATCTTACCATCTCCACCACATTTAGGGCAGGCTCTTGTCTGAGTAAACTGTCCAAATGGTGTCTGCTGGCTGCTGCGCACCTGACCCTGACCATTACATTCCGGACAGGTTTTTACATCTGTTCCAGGTTCAGCACCACTGCCGCCACAGCGGTCACATTCTTCTTCCCGTGGGATTCTGATTTCTTTCTTACCACCGAAAGCAGCTTCTTCAAAAGAAACTTGCAGCCTATACTGCAGATCTGCTCCCCGGCGAGGTCCATTCCGTCTGCGGCCGCCCATGCCGCCGCCAAATCCAAACATATTGAAAAGATCATCAAGTCCACCAAAACCGCCTTGCGCAAAATCATCAAAATTGAAGTCCTGATCATTAATACCTGAATGACCATACTGATCATAACGAGCTCTCTTGTCCGGATCACTTAATATCTCATAAGCCTCAGATATTTCTTTAAACTTATCTGAAGTATCTTTATCCTGATTCATATCAGGATGATATTCTTTGGCAAGCTTACGATAAGCCCGCTTAATTTCTTTTTGATCGGCATCCCGGTCAACACCGAGCAATTCGTAATAATCTTTTTTTGCCATCTTAAAATCACCTCTCTAAAAAGAAAGAGAAAACAGTTATAGGGAGAGGCCTCCTCTCCCTAAACTGACACATCTTTCTCATTACTTACAAATTATAGTTGTGTTATATATTAATTGTCTAATTTACTTTTCTTCGTCTTCATCTACTTCTTCAAAATCTACATCTACTGTATTGTCATCAGCTTGAGAAGCTCCAGCTCCTGGCTGTGGACCTGCCTGACCTGCTCCTGCTTGAGCACCGGCACCTGCAGCTCCTGCTCCAGCCTGAGCTCCTTCTGCCTGTGAATATAATTCAGAACTTAATTCAGTTAGCTCATCAGTTAATGCTTCCATTTTTTCCTTGATTGCTTCAATCTCAGCATCTTCATCCTGCAGAACTTCTTTAAGCTCATCCTTAGCAGCTTCTACTTTTTCTTTGATTGAGTCATCAACCTTATCTCCAGCTTCATCTAAGGTCTTTTCTGTCTGATGAACTAAAGCATCTGCTTCATTGCGAGTTTCAATTTTTTCTACTCGCTTTTTATCTTCTTCAGCATGCTCTTCGGCATCTTTTACCATTTCATCAATCTCTTCTTCAGATAAACCACTTGTTGACTTAATGGTAATTTTCTGCTCATTGCCTGTACCTTTATCTTTAGCAGCTACATGCACAATACCATTTTTATCAATATCAAACTCTACTTCAATCTGAGGTACTCCACGTGGTGCAGGTGGAATATCAGTTAACTGGAAGCGGCCTAAGGTCTTATTATCCTTAGCCATCTTTCTCTCACCCTGCAGAACATGGATATCTACACTTGACTGATTATCAGTCGCGGTAGAGAATATCTTAGACTTGGAAGTAGGAATTGTAGTATTTCTATCAATTAATTTAGTAAATACTCCCCCAAGTGTTTCGATACCGAGAGATAGTGGTGTAACATCTAAGAGTACTACATCATCAACATCTCCAGCTAAAATACCACCCTGAATTGCAGCACCAACAGCTACAACCTCATCAGGGTTGATTCCTTTGTGGGCATCTTTACCGATTAAACCCTTAACTGCTTCCTGAACAGCAGGAATTCTGGTAGATCCACCAACTAATATAACTTCATCTATATCTGATTTATCCATTCCAGCATCTTTTAACGCTTTACGAGCTGGCTCCATAGATTGTTCAATTAAATCACTGATCAGGCTCTCAAACTTAGCTCTTGTTAGATCAATATCTAAGTGTTCAGGTCCTTCATCAGTTTGAGTGATAAATGGTAGATTAATATTAGTCTGTTTTACACTGGAAAGCTCAATCTTAGCTTTTTCGGCAGCATCTTTTAAGCGCTGAAGTGCCATTTTATCTTTCTTTAAATCAATTCCAGTTCTATTTTCAAATTCTTCTGCCAGATAATCTATAATTCTCTGGTCAAAGTCATCTCCACCAAGGTGGTTGTTACCATTTGTAGCAATTACTTCGAATACTCCATCTCCAATATCAAGAATGGAAACATCAAAGGTACCTCCACCAAGATCATAAACTAAGATAGTTTCTTCACCTTTATCATCTAAACCATAAGCTAAAGAAGCAGCTGTAGGCTCATTGATAATTCTTTCTACTTTTAAACCAGCAATTTTACCGGCATCTTTTGTTGCCTGACGCTGAGCATCACTGAAGTATGCAGGAACTGTAATTACAGCTTCCTCAACTTCTTCACCTAAATACTCTTCCGCATCTCTTTTTAACTTCTGCAGAATCATTGCAGAAATCTGCTGAGGATTATATTCTTCCTCATTCAAATTAACTTTATAATCAGAACCCATGTGTCTTTTAATGGAAGCTACTGTCTGATCAGGATTAGTTACAGCCTGACGCTTAGCATGCTCACCAACAATTCTTTCTCCTTTTTTAGAATATGCTACTACAGAAGGAGTAGTTCTAGCACCTTCCTTATTTGGAATAACGGTTGGTTCTCCACCTTCCATTACTGCCACACAGGAATTAGTTGTTCCTAAGTCAATACCAATTACTTTACCCATTTTATATTCCTCCTTATAAAATTGTTATCTAAGTTTTTGATTAATATAAATTTAAATTTGCCAAAAATCTATCTAAAAATTTAAAGCTTTATTTTAACCAGCTACTTTTACCATTGCCGGTCTAATTACTCTATCATCAAGACTGAAGCCTTTCTGAACGACTTCAACCACAGTTCCTTCTTCAAACTCTTCACTTTCAACCCGCATAATCGCCTCATGATACTCCGGGTTGAATTCTTCACCTTCTGCCAGAATTTCTTCAATCCCCTGATCAGCAAAGGTTTTTAAGAGCTGATTATAGATCATTTCAACTCCCTGATAGAATTCATTTTTATTATCCTCTGATTTTAATGCCCGCTCAAAATTATCAATAACAGGCAGCAAACTGGCACAGAGTTTAATTTTACCCCGAGCAGACATTTCAGCCTTTTCTCGCTGACTTCTTTTGCGATAATTAACAAAATCTGCCTGCAGCCTCTGCAGTCGACTTAAAAGATCATCGATTTCAGCATCCATTTCTTCAATTTTTTCGTTTTTTTCTTTTACTTCTTCAATTAGTTCTTCGCGAGAAAGCTCCATCTGAATTCCTTTAAGCTCTTCAGTTTCTTCAGCTTTCTCTTCCTCATTTTCTTCAGCCTGAGAATTTTCATTCTCCTGAGCCTTTTTGGCTACTGTTTCAGTTTTCTCTTTTTCTGTTTCCATTTCAATATTTTCTTTTTCTTTGTCCATAATTATCACCCACTAGCTTTAGAAATTAATTTACCTAAAATATCTGAAATTACATCAACCGATGAAATAACACGCGGATATTCCATACGGGTGGGACCAATAACGCCAATTTTCCCAACTGCTCTATTTGAAATATAATAGGTTGCAACAACCAGTGAGCAGTTTTTAATATCTTCAACTTCATTTTCCTGGCCGATCTTAATTTCAAGATCAGAACCAGACATACTGTTTATAATTTTATTAAGCATTTCTTCCTGGTCCAGCAGTCTAAGCATCTTTTTAACCTTTTCTAAATCATTAAACTCGGGCTGTTCTAAAATATAAGAAGTTCCCCCAAGATAGACTTTAACTCCACCAGGTTCAAATGCACCTTCAAACTCATTATAAAACTGTTTAAATAGGTCAACAGACAAATCAAGTCTTGCCATCAGTTCTTTTTCAACTTCTTTTAGATAATTAGTATCTAAATTAGCAAGTAATTTATTCTCCAGCTTTTCGCTTAAAAATTTATTAAGATAAGAAATTTTGCGTGCAGATAAACTCTGATCAAGGTTAATAATCTTATTATTAACCATCCCTGTATCAGTTACTAAAACTAAAAGCAGGGAGTTATCTGCCAGCTGCATTATCTCAACCTTTTTTAAACGACTGACCTGACTTTTGGGCTCACTAACCATAGCAGTATAATGAGTCATATTGGAAAGCATTTTTGCCATACCAGAAATTATATCCTGTACATCCTGAAGATCCTGATATAAATTCTCTATATTTTCTATTACTCCAGGAACTTCATTTTTTTCTCTGCTGACAAGCTGATCAACATAATAGCGATAACCTTTATCAGAAGGCACTCGACCAGCAGATGTATGAGGCTGTTCTAAATAACCTAAATCTTCTAGATCAGCCATTTCATTTCTGATAGTTGCAGGACTTACATCCAGACTATATTTTTTTGCAAGTGTCCTTGAGCCAATCGGAGATGCAGAAATTATGTGTTCCTGAATGATGGCCTGCAGTATTCGCTTTTTTCTCGGATCTAATTCTTCAACCATCATTTCTCACCTCTTTTTTTAGCACTCAATTAAGGAGAGTGCTAACAGCTAATAATAAAATAACATATTGATTTTTTTTTGTCAAATTTTAATTGGAATTAATCAAGCAGAAATTTTAAGAAAACTTCGTTTGCTAATTCTTTTCCCCGCTCTGTTAAATAAATTCTCTCATTTCCTTCCTTTATTAGCTGCTTTGATTTCAATTCTTCAATCTCCTCTTTAAAAACTTTTTTAACTCCAACTTTAAATTGACGATAAAATTTATGATAAAATAATCCCTGGGCCGTTCTTAAGGCCAGAAAAGAATATTCGGCCATCTTTTCTTTTGGCTCAAGACAGTTTAAAGTCCTAATTTTTGATTCAATATTAGGGGTAAACAGATTTGAATTATCTGCTGCTCCCTCACTTATCAATTCTTTAAAACTTCTTTTTTGGGGATTATAATGATCTAAATATTGATTGAGATCAGCAATATTCTGGGATCTGCAGCTGCCGTCGAAAGCTGCTGCCCCTGGTCCAAGAGCTAAATAAGGTTCAAATAACCAGTAAAGATAGTTGTGTCGGGCCCTATAACCTCTCTGAGAAAAATTAGAAATTTCATAGTGCTGATAATCAGCAGCTTTTAAGCTATCTACAGCCAGCTCATACATCTCTGCATCCAGCTCCTCCGAGGGTAACTTTAGTTCACCACTGTGATAACGCTTATAAAAAGGTGTGTTTTCGTGGATCTCAAGATTATATAATGAAATATGAGGTGGTTTAAAACTAAGCATAGTCTCTAAATCATCAGCAAATTCATTTAAGCTCTGTCCCGGCAGAGCAAAAATCAAATCAGCACTGTAATTATCAAAATATTGATCTATCAAAGTTAAAATTTCTTTGTTCTTCTCTGAACTGCTTTTTCGTCCCAAAAAATCTAAGTGCTGGTCATTAAAACTTTGAATTCCAACGCTCAATCTGTTAACCCCGGCTCTTTTTAAGCCAATAATCTTTTCTTCATTAATTGAAGCAGGATTAACCTCCACTGTAATTTCAGCAGTCGGAATAAGCTTAAATTTTTTCTTAATTTTTTTTATCAGTTCTCTGATATAAAAAGGTTCTACTAATGAAGGAGTTCCTCCCCCAATATATATTGTCTGCAGTAAATTATTATTTACTTTTTGAGATAATTCTTCTAATTCCATAAAAAGGGCGAACCAGTAAAGGTCCACCCTCTGTTTGGAGTATTTAACTGAATAAAAATCACAGTAAGGACATTTGCTGCTGCAGAAAGGGAGGTGAATATATAAAGCATTGGCTAAACTAAAATTTAAATTAGGCATTTTCATCCCTTTCTAAAACTGTCATAAATGCTTCCTGAGGAATCTCTACACTTCCAACCTGTTTCATTCGCTTTTTACCTTCTTTTTGCTTTTCTAATAATTTTCTTTTACGGCTGACATCTCCACCATAACATTTCTGCAGTACATTTTTCCGCATCGCTGGAATATTTACTCGAGCAATAATTTTTCCACCGACTGCAGCTTGAATTGGAACTTTAAACATATGGCGGGGAATAACTTCTTTTAATCTTCTTACAAGGGCATTTCCCTGCTGATATGAGTTCTCATCATGAACAATTGTAGAAAGCGCATCAACAACTTCTTTATTAACGAGAATGTCAAGTTTAACTAGTTTAGACTCTTTATAGCCTTCTAATTCATAATCTAAGGTTGCATAACCTCTTGTTTTCGATTTTAACTGATTAAAAAAGTCAGTTATAATTTCACTCAAGGGCATTTCATATTTTAAGGTAACCCGATCCTGATCTATATACTGCATATCTTTAAATTCACCGCGATTATCCTGACAGAGTTCCATTGCCTGACCAACATATTCTTCCGGCAGGTGAATTTCAGCAGTCACAAAAGGTTCTTTTATCTTATCAATTTCACTCTGTTCTGGAAAAGCAGCTGGATTTTCTATTCTCAGCTCTTCCCCGTTCTTTTTAATAATCTGATATTCCACACTGGGAGCAGTAATCACCAGATCAAGATCATATTCTCTCTCCAGTCTTTCCTGAATAACCTCCATGTGCAGCAGCCCTAAAAATCCACAGCGGAAGCCGAATCCTAAAGCTTCAGATGTTTCTGGTTCGAAGGTGAAAGAGGCGTCATTTAACTGCAGTTTTTCTAAAGCTTCTTTTAAAACCTCATAATCGGCATTATCAGTCGGATAAAGACCACTAAATACCATCGGTTGAACCTTCTGATAACCAGGAAGTGCTTTAGCAGCAGGGTTATTTTTTAAAGTGATTGTGTCTCCCACCCGGCAGTTTCTAACATCTTTAATCCCGGAGATAATATAACCAACTTCTCCAGAGCTTAACTCATCTTTTTTCTGCATGGCAGGACTAAAAAATCCAACCTCATCAACCTCATAGCTTTTCTGATTGGACATCAATAAAATTTTATCACCTTTTTTTACTGAGCCTTCCATAACTCTAACATAGGCAATTACCCCCTGATAGGAGTCATAGAGTGTATCAAAGACTAAAGCTTTTAAAGGCTGGTTTTCTCCATTATGAGGAGCTGGAACCCGCTCAATAATTGCCTCCAGTATCTGATCAATATTTGTCCCTTCTTTAGCACTGGCTAAGATTGCTTCATCCGGATCAATACCAATATCCAAAAGCTGTTCTTTGACCCGCTGAGGGTTAGCTGATGGTAAATCAATTTTATTAATAACTGGAATAATTTCTAAATCATGCTCTAAGGCCAGATAAATATTAGCCATTGTCTGAGCTTCTACTCCCTGAGCAGCATCAATTACTAAAAGAGCTCCTTCACAGGCGGCAAGGCTTCTTGATACCTCATAAGCAAAATCAACATGACCCGGTGTATCAATTAAATTAAGTTCATAGCCCTGATGTTCAATAGTCACCGCCTGAGCCTTAATTGTAATTCCTCTTTCTCTTTCTAAATCCATTTTATCTAATACCTGTTCCTGCATTTTACGATCTGTAATAGTTCCTGTATATTCTAACATACGATCAGCAAGAGTCGATTTCCCGTGATCAATATGAGCTATTATGCAGAAGTTTCTAATTTTATCGGTCTGCAAAAAGACTTCCTCCTTTTAATAAATCATTTTGCTGGACAAAAATTAATATCCACAGCACTTTAATTATATTATACTTAAGCTGATTAATCAATTCTCTTTTTGAACAGCCAGTTGTGTTCAAAATTTTTAAACTCTTTCTGCTCATGGCTTTTTTTGAATTTAACTCTTGCATTTTAGGAAACAACATGTTAAAATTGAAATGTTGCAAATTAAGTCTGAGAGTATAAATACTTACTTTTAAGAGGGGGTGAAGTTAGATGCCTATTATTAAATCTGCTAAGAAAAGAGTTAAGACAACAGAAAAGAAAACTGCTCAAAATCGCGAATGGAAAGATAGATTAAAAAATGCGATTAAGGATATGGAAAAAGCAGTTGAAGCAGGGGACAAAGAAGCTGCTGCAGAACAGTTAAAAGAGACTAAAAAGGTCATCGATAAGGCTGTAACAAGAAATATTATTCATAAGAACAATGCAGCCCGCAAAAAATCCCGCCTCACAAAGATGTATAATAATATGTAATTAAA
>NZ_QBLR01000155.1:0-7989 GCF_003070835.1 Halanaerobium sp.
AATACTTGACGTTACCTTTGAAGGAGAAGTATGATATGAAAATAAATAATAATTATTTAAAAGAAAAATTAAAACATGTCTACTGGCTAAATGGTGGCCCCTGTGCTGGAAAAACTACCATGACCAAAAAATTTGTAAATGAGTTAGGTTTTCAAACTTTAAAAGATGATGTTTTAAAATACAGATCTTTTTCCAATCCAGAAATACATAGTGCTCTGCAAAAACCTAATCAAGATTTAGACTGGGATAAATGGTTTAATAAACCTGTTGATTTACATTTGCAGTGGCTGGTTGAATTTGCTCGGGAAATGATGGAGTTCTTTGTGGTTGATCTATTAAAAATGCCAGATGAAAAGCCTGTTATCGTAGATTTGGGAGTTATGCCAGAAGATATATTACCTTTTATCTCTAAAAATAATATAATAGGACTTTTTACCTCAAAAGAAGAAATTGAAAACTTATATTTTTATAGAGATGATCACAAAATGATTCTTGAGTGTATAGAAAATAATACAGAAAATCCTCAACAAACAATTAAACACAGCAATAAATCGATGGTTAAATTTTCTAACAAAATAAAGAATGCCTGTATTAAAAATGATATAAAAGTCTTAGAAAGAACTACTGAAATGAGCATTGAGCAACAATTTGAACTAATCTGTCAACATTTCGAATTTTAGAATCAAATATATTTTTCTAAAACTGGAGAGATTCTCATGTCAATTATTCAATATAATAAAGGCTATCATAAAATTAATAATCATAGAATCTACTATAAACACTGCCAGAACGGCAAGCCAACAGTTATTTTTGAATCAGGCTTAGGAGATGACAGCAGTACCTGGAAAGAAGTCCAGGCTGAATTATCATCAATCACCTCAACATTTTCTTATGATAGAACAGGGACAGGAAAAAGTGAAAGCAAAGATGACCCAAAGAGTGGAATAGATATTGTCCAGAATCTGACTAAAATTGTTGATAAAACATCTTTAGGACCACCTTTTATATTAGTAGGTCATTCTTTTGGCGGATTGATTTCAAGATTATTTGCAAGCATCAATCCAGACAATGTAGCAGGAATGGTATTAATTGATGCTGCTCCCGTAAATAAAGAAATTAGTTTTCAAAATGTATTAAAAGGAAAAGAAAAAGAAAAAATTATAAAGTATCTTAAGAACCCGAATTTAAATAACGAAATGCTTGATAAGATTAAAACATATAAGCAGGTCTTAAAATACAAGAATACATTTAATTTTCCCTTAACAGTTATTATTAGAGGTTTAGCAAAATGTTATGGTCCTAACTGGCCGGAAGCTAAATTATTAGAAATTGAACAGGAGCTTCAATTAGATTATAAAAACCTATCAGATAGTAACAAAACTGTAATAGCAGAAAAGAGCGGCCATTATATTCATCTAGATGAACCTGAATTAGTTATTAACGAAATAAAAGAAATGATAAATAAAATTAATAACTAAGAAATTGTTCTATTTAAAATTTATCCCAGACCATTACTTCTGTTAAAGATTTTTTAGCAGGCATACTCACATCATCCTGATCATAATAACCAATAGACATCAGAGTCATTAATTCCATCTCCTGAGGACAATTAACCAGCTCTTTAATTTTTTTAGAATGCTCTTTCTGATAGGAATTAACCCAGCAGGTTCCCAGATCATACGATTTGGCAGCTATCATAATATTTTCGGTAGCTGCAGCGGCATCCTGCACTGGAGTAGTAGCTTTATCCTGATTAACAAAAACTGCTATACAGGCACCAGCTTCTTCAATAAATCTACCATAACGGGCATAAGAAGCAATTTTACTTTTAATTTCAGCATCAGTAATAACTAGAAAAGACCAGGCCTGTCTATTATTACCAGTAGGAGCCAGGCGTGCACAATCAATTATTTCTTCAAGAATTTCTCTCGGTATTTTTTTATCAATATATTTCCTAACACTTCTCCGCTCTTTGATATTTTGAAGAGTTTCATTAGACATAAATATTCCTCCCTTTATTTGATTAATTTTGAGCTCTGATTTTAGATTATCATTGAAGATGCTGATTTTGCAAATTTTTTAATTATCATTTAAAAATCAATAATTTATTCACCCTTTCTTAAGTCTTGATTTCTTGCTATAATGATTACAGTCAATATAAATTTATCTAGATTTGGGATGGTGATAGAGTGAGTTTATCAATAATTGCAGCAATGGATCAGAATCAATTAATAGGAGTGCAGGGTGAAATCCCCTGGGACTTACCGGCTGATTTGAAATATTTTAAAAAAACAACAATGGGAGCACCAGTAATAATGGGCAGGAAGACCTTTGAATCAATTGGTTTTCCTTTACCAGGCAGGAGAAATATTATTCTAACCAGAAATAAAGATTATGAAGCTGAAGACTGTGAAGTAGTTCATTCAAAGCAAGAAATACTGGATGAATTTTTGAAGAAAAAAGAAGAGGCTTTTATTATCGGTGGAGCAGAAATTTATAAACAGTTTTTAGCATACAGTGATAAATTATATCTAACAATCATTGAGCATCAATTTTCTGGAGATACATATTTTCCGAAACTCGACTGGCAGAAGTGGGATAAGGTGTCAGAAAAAGAGGGAACTACTGACAGCGATAATCCTTATTCATATTCTTATCATGTTTATCAGCGAAAAAATATAATTTCTAGGAGTGATTATTAATGAGGCAGTATCTTGAGATGTGTCAACAAATTTTAGACAATGGAGTCGATCGAGAAGATCGAACAGGTACAGGTACCAGAAGTATTTTTGGTCATCAGCTGAGATTTGATCTCCAGGAAGGTTTTCCTCTAATGACCACCAAAAAGGTTTACTGGAAAGGAGTTGCCCATGAGCTGCTCTGGTTTTTAAAGGGAGATACCAACATCAAATATTTAAATGATAATGATGTACATATCTGGGATGAATGGGCTGATGAAAATGGAGATTTAGGTAATGTTTATGGACACCAGTGGCGGAGCTGGGAAGGCAGAGAGGGCACAATCGATCAAATATCTGAGGTTATTGAACAGATTAAAGAAAATCCTTATTCCAGAAGATTAATCGTAAATGCCTGGAACGTGGGAGATTTAGACAAGATGGCTCTTCCTCCCTGTCACCTTCTATTTCAGTTTTATGTTGCTGAAGGTAAACTATCCTGTCAGCTATATCAGCGCTCCTGTGATACTTTCTTAGGAGTCCCCTTTAATATTGCAAGCTACAGCTTATTAACTCATATGATTGCCCATGTAGTTGGTCTCGAAGTTGGGGAATTTGTCTGGACCGGTGGCGATGTTCATATATACCACAACCATTTTGACCAGATAAAAGAACAGCTGAGTAGAAAACCCAGACCTTTACCGCAGATTAAAATTAATAAAGAAACTGATAATATTTTTGAAATTGATTTTGAAGATATAGAACTGATCGGTTATGATCCTCATCCTACCATCAAGGGAGAAGTTTCAGTTTGATAATTTTACAGTATAACACAAAAAAGGATAATAATAGCCTGGCTGCTCAAAATGGGCCAGGCTTTATATAAAAAAATCATTTAGTTTTTGAGGGAGAATTAATTATGGAACTAAAAAAATATAAAAATGAAGAAATAGATAAAATTAAAGCACTGTTTGTGAAAACTTTTTCAGATTCAGAAGGAGACGCAGAAGGAAAATTAATAGGGAAACTGGCGTTTGAATTATTGACCAAAACTAATAGAGAAGATCTATTTGCCTACAATGCGCTTGAAAATGGTCATATTATAGCCAGTATTATTTTTACTCGCTTAGAATTTGAAAAAAGTAAGCTTAAAGCTTTTTTATTATCACCGGTTGCTGTACTTCCAGAATATCAGGGAAGAGGAATCGGACAGAATTTAATTAACTTTGGCCACAAAGGTTTAAAAGAAAACGGTATAGAACTTGTCTTCACCTATGGTGATATCAACTTTTACTCAAAAGTTGGTTATAAAAAAATATCAGAAGAAATAGTAAAAGCTCCATTGAAACTATCCTATCCTGAGGGATGGCTGGGCCAGAATTTAAATAATGATGAAATACCAGTTATTCCAGGTGTCTCCCACAGTGTTGAAGCATTGAATGATCAAAAATACTGGTAGAAGTTTTTGTGATTTTTTAGAATTTAAAAAGTGAGGTTTATCTATGAAATTAAAAACTCTATTTTTAAAAGCTGCTGTAATTCTAATTGGGCTCCTTGTCACAGCATTATTGATCTTTGTCTTACCCTTAATAGCTGAGGATGCTGCAGCCAGCAGTTTAAAGATGGCCTATGTGTTATATGCAATTCTAGCGATAATGTATATTAGTTCTGTACCGTTTTTTGCTCTCTTATTTCAGATATTTAAAGTTTTAAACCATGTTCAAGCAGAAGAGTTTTTTTCTAAGTCGACATTAAATGCTTTAAATAAGATTAAAAGATATGGTTATACTATCAGCTTTCTTTATCTATTGGCCCTGCCGCTTTTTTATATTGTTGGGGAAGTAGATGATGCTCCAGGGGTTATTCTAATTGGAATGTTTTTTCTTTTTGCTTCTCTGGTGCTTACAGTTGCTGTTGATCTCTTTCAAAACTTACTCGAAAGTGAATATGATAAAATTGAAGACTCTATTATCGAGAGGATAGTAAAAGCGCGAAAGGAAAACTTTAATTCTAAAGATGCTTTAACTGAAAAGGATGTAATTGATTTATTGGATAAAGATTAAAGCTACCGTCTTTATTTATTATGTAATAAAAAAGCCAAAAAATATTCAGAATTTTGGCAAGTTAAAATAAAATGTTTTTTTAGAAAGGAAAATAAAATGACTAAATCAATCAGAAAAGATATTAAAATCCGTCCAGAAACAGATAAAGATTATCAAGATATTGTGTCACTTGTATTACGATCTTTTAAGGAAGGGACTCCATATTCAGATGGTACAGATGTAGTGGCATTAATTGAAGAGATTAGAGACTCTAAGTATTATATACCGAAATTATCATTTGTAGCAGAGCTTGAAAATAAAGTTGTCGGACATTTTATGTTCTCACATTTCCCCTTATCTCCGACCAAAGAAGGCGGTCATCATAATAATGCTAAAACTGATATAGTAATGCTGGCACCGGTAGCAGTCCATGCTGATCACTTTAAACAGGGAATAGCTACTGCTATGTTAACTCAGGGAATTAAAAAAGTAAAAGAAATGGATTACCGAGGGATAACAGTTGAAGGCGACTTTAATTTTTATAATAGAGTTGGATTTGAAACTTCAAGCAACTATGATATTTATCCAACCAGCGGTTATCCTATGGAAGAACCGAGATGTATGATGTGTCAGGAAACTTATCCTGGAGCACTTGCAGAGATTGAAGGCTATGTTGTCTACGATATGTATTATAATGCTTAAAAAAGAAAAGAGGTTATTATGAAAATTCCAAAAGAAATTAAGAATTTGCTGAAAAACAATAAATTATGTAGTATGGCAACCTGTTGGGATGAGAAGCCTTATTTATCATTAATGAATTTTACCTATCTGGAATCAGAAGATATTGTTATCTTAAGCAGTAGAAAAAATAGCAAAAAATATACTAATATTCAAAAAAACAAAAATATATCACTACTCATATTCTCAGATTCAACTAATAAAAGTGCTACGTTTTTAGGCACAGCTTTAACTTTAAAAACGGGAGATAATAAAGAAGAGTACTATAGAAAAATGCACATAAAAAACTGTGAGATGCCTCAATTTATTCTGGGAGAAAATATCAATTTAATAATTTTTAAGATTGAAGAAGTCATTGTTTCAGACAGAGAGGATAATGTTAAATATATTGGTTAGTAGATGATTTTAAATCCCTAACTTTAGATGGGTGTCTTTTTTTATATAATAATATATTATTAATTTATAATAAATCTTTAGGAGGGGTATTTATGATATTTTCAGTAAATCAATCAAGCATTTTACCAGTTAATACGATTATTTCATTTGCAGTAATCTTTATTTTCTACTCACTTATCTTGATGTTTTCATTTGTTGTATTAAGAAAGAAACTGCAGGGGAAAAGAATAAAAATATTTGGGGGTTGGACTGTTCTTTGCTTGCTGGCGGCTCTCATATTATATTACACAGGTTTTTTCGGCACTTATATTGATGTGCAGGCTGCTCAAGATAAAAACTACAGCAGAGAGGAATTAGTTCAGGATTTAAAACAGATTGAAAGCACTATTATGGATGAAAATCCACTTATATTTGCTAATAAAAATGAATTGCAAGCAGATTTTGCTCAGACTTATGGTCTAATTGAAGAGGGAATGACAGAGTCAGAATTTTATAGATTAATTAATCCTTTAGTTGCCGATATTAACTGTGGTCATACAAACTTATATATTTCAGAAGCACTAGAAAAAAATAGAGAAGATAAGGCAGAATTTTTCCCACTAAAAGTAACTCTTATAAATGATGAACTTTTTGTCTTAGAAGATGATCCAGAAAGTGGAATTAAGGCAGGTAATAAAATTAAGTCAATTAATGGTTTGAGCAGCAAAAAAATTATAGAAAAACTGATTGAAAATATTAGTGGTGACGGAGATGGTGAGGCAAAACAGCGGTATATAATCAGCAACTATTTTAACAGCAGATTCTATGATTTTGTTGATAATTCAGATAAATTTAAGGTTGAGTATTTTAACGAAGATGGAAAGTTATTAACTGCAAATTTAAATGCCGAACAAAATAAAAGCTATAACTTAACTTCCTGGAGCCTTCACTTTGCAGGTTATAGGGACGGAAATTATTATGATAATCAAATAGTTAATGATTATGCCCTGCTTAATCTAAATGTTTTCATGCAGGAAGATGAAGAAAAATTTGATTCATTTTTAGAAGAATTTTTCCTGAATTTAAAGAAGAGAAATATTTCTAATTTAATTATAGACCTCAGAGGGAACTTTGGGGCCAATCCATTTATGTCAAAAGCTTTACTTTCTTATCTAGTTGATAAAGAAACTGAATATTTTACAGATGAGCTTCCTTTTCTCCAGCGATTATTGGGCTTTACAGACCCAATTGAAAAGGCTGAAAATAATTTTGAAGGAGAGGTAGTTCTGATAACAGATGGAGCAAATTTTTCAACATCAGCTCATTTTACTGCATTTTTTAAATACAATAAACTTGGTACTATAGTAGGAAGTGAAACTGGTGGTTCATATGTCTGTACTGATAGTTCAAAAGATATTGTCTTAAATAATACCAGGATGCGCCTTCATTATTCTACTCTGGTATATGAGCTTGCCGTAGAGGGTCTTCCCAAAAATAAAGGGATTAAACCCGATATAATCGTTAAAGAGGATATAAATGATATATTAAATCAGAGAGACCCTCAGTTGAAACGTTCTTTAGAAATATTAGAAATAAGTTAACTTAAAAAAATTAATCTTGATTTGATTCTGGATTAATAATTGTTTAAGAAATTAGAGAAAATAAGGAGTTAATAATATGCTTAAGTTTCAAAAGGCTCAAAATGGTGATGAAGAGATCCTTAGAAATATTGCGGTTAGAGCTTTTCAAGATGATAAAGATAAATATGGTTCATTTCCTCCAGGAATTAATTTTGTTGACTGGCATAAATCTCAGATTCATAGTGGTATGTATTATAAAATTATATTTAAAAAGATAATAATTGGAGGAATAAGGCTATTTGATAAAAATAATGGACATTACAGACTTGGGGCTATTTTTATAAGTCCAGATTACCAAAATAGAGGAATAGGACACAAAGCTATAGAGTTTATAGAAAATTTATATCCAAATGCTAAAAAGTGGTCTCTAGATACACCATATCAAAATTACAGGAACCATTATTTTTATGAAAAACATGGATATATTAAGGTTGCTGAGATTCAGCCAAATAAAGAAGAGGATTTTTATTTATTTTTATATGAGAAGGAGAAATAAATTTATTTTCTTTTTTAATT
>NZ_QBLR01000156.1:0-7944 GCF_003070835.1 Halanaerobium sp.
TTGTTAAACACTTTACAGAAATCAAAATAATTATATGATATAATTAAGGATAGTAAGAAGAATTTTTAAATAAAGATACAGTTGTGGAAAAATGGTTCATTTTAGTGTATAATAGGATTATAGAAAACAAAATATTTTTTTGGCAGAAATTGATATATTATGATATCAATTTTTTTGTTTTAAAAAACATCATAAAAAGAAAAATGACCACTACTTTTGGCGAAGTTAGTGGTCTAACAAAGTAATTACCTATATTTTTTGGCGAAAATATAGGAATATATGTTCATAGACATATATATTCATGTGCATAAAACATTATACCTTCTTTTATTGGAGCATGTCAAGAAATTTGTTTAAATAAATTAACTATGCTTAGTCGTTTACAGGCCATGTTTAGTCGTTTTGGAACTTTGTTTAAACTTTTCTAGGGTATGCTTAGTATTTTTAGGTAATGTATAATTGGATTAATATTCTGAATAATATATGCTATATAATCCCTTGCTTTGAGTCTTTTTATGGCTTTAGCAGGGGATTTTTGCGTTTAATTATAAATTTCTTGCTCAAAATAAAGAAGGGAGGTGATTAAAATCAGCTTCGAAAAAGCAGTAAGTGACCACAGCAGACAAGTAATTACTAAAAACAATCGTGTTTATCTACCAGCAACAGTTAAAAAATTAGGTTTTAAACCAGGCGAAGAAGTTGAAATTAGTTTTAACAGGCAAACTAAAGAAGTGAAATTGACACTATTAGAACAGTAAAAAGAAAAAACCACCTAAAATGGTGGTCAGGAAATGGACAGCTGCACCAACAGCTGAACTATATTTACTTTCTATATTAATTGTATATTAAAATTCTATTTCCTGCAACATAAAATCACACCAGGAGGAAACAGAATGTCAACAAAAAACGACAAATTAATTGCTGGAATTGATAAAGACTTATTACCCTGTGAAAGGTCTACTCACATTTACATGGATGATACAACTGTTAGAGGTGACTGCTTCATTACAGTAGATTCTTATCAAAAAACAGTGATTAAACATTTATTGAATAATGAAGATTTTCTTATTAAAAACATGCGCAAAGAAGGTAATGTTGTCACCTATATATCAGGATTTTTGCCTTTAAATTCTATAAGAATCAAAGATAAAGCAACTGGCAAGAATTCGTTGTACTACATTTTAAACCACTAACTTAATTAAATTAAAATCAATTTAGAGGTTATAAGAGCACCAACAGATGGTGTTCTCAAGAATATCATTGGCCTTCTAGGCATAAAATACTTATCTGGAAGGCTAAACCTCTAAAATGACCGATTTAAGGCTTAAAATCAAAATAATGTTATTCATGCTTAAACAGCACTTAAAGAAACACATAGAAATCGATTATATAGACACCACAGCACCAAGAGATGGTGCTCTCAAAAGCATTATTCGCTTTTAGGTATAAATAAGCGTCTAACAAATAAAAACTGGTATAACACAAATATAGAAGGGTGGAAGAGCCTATTGATTGCAAAAAAACTAAATACCTTAAATACAGACAATAGATTAGCAGCACACGAGATGGCAGCAGCTGACTTTCATTTATTACCATTAAAAAAAGCTGATAAAGTACCTGCATTCAATCTATTATTGGGAAATAAGACAGAACCGTATCGAAAAAATAAAGCAAATAATAACATAATCAACAGCTGGTTTGACAGCAATGAGAACATAAATATCGGTATTTTTGCGGGAACAAAGATAGATGATGAATACTCTTTAGTTATTGTAGACCTGGATAAAAAACCCACTTTTGGTTTTCCAATCACACCAATTGTAGAAACCTCTAGGGGATATCATCTTTATTTTAAGTGTAAATCAAACAATCTACCGACAGCCCATAAGACTAAAAGAGGAGAAATCAAAACAAACGGATATGTTGTAGCTCCTCCCAGTTTACATCAATCAGGAATAAGATACCAATGGTCTGACTTTCTCTCATTTCAGGATGTGCCATTAGCAGACTTTGAAGACAGGAAAGAACAGATTATTGGATACTTAGAAGGACAAACAAAGCCAACTAAAAAGACTAAAATCAAAAGAAAAAAGACAAGAGCAGAAGACCATGTACCCACTAATAATATTATTAGTAGGTACAAAGACCTTAAATCCTTTTCTATCTCTACTGATGAAGGTGTTAATAAAAGACAGTTAATAGAACTTGGTAAAGATGCAAATGTCTGTTTAGCTTTGATGCAGAGGCTATTTAATATCAATATCAAAAGAATAGGTTCAACTTTTAGCTGTCCTTTACATGATGAGGATAACCCTTCTGCTGCTCTTTATAGAACAGATACTGGTACAATAGGATTTAAAGATTTCCACAGGTCAGGAAGTTTTTATACTTTACCTGAGTTATACTTTGAATCTTTGACTGGTAAACATCAATCATTAAAAAAAGGAACATCTACTATTTGGTGGTGCAGAATGTTAGCAGATTCTAAAATTATAAAGATACCGACTATAATACCACCGAAACCTCTAGATAATCTATCTGAAAAAGAGAAAATACTTTACAAAGGTTTCATCAGATTATTAGAAGTGCAACAGGCTTATGACCCTACTAATAGAGCCGCTCCATATACTAGAAGCTTCGCTGCAGATTGGACTGGATTAAATAGAAATAGCATAGGTGTTTTGATGAGCAGACTGGTTGAAAAAAGTTATATCAGAAAAGTTAAAGAAGAAAGTATTGCTCAGAGAATAGCCAGATGGGAATTGGTTATGCATTAAATCATAAAGGGGCAGTGTGTTTTAACTGCCCCAAATTAGTTTGATTAATCTAAACATCTACCTTAACCTTAAATTCTTCATCTCTTTCTACAACTTCAACTCCCTCAACTATTTCGCCAGTATTCTTAACTACCACCTTATGACCAACAACTTCAGTTTTCTGCTTCAACTTTCTCTTATCAACACTCTCTTTGACTTTAACAAATTCTTTATAACTTGATTTAACAAAATCCAACAGCTTTTCATTATCATAATTCCACTTAGGTCTTTTACTTCTAAACTGCAGCTTACCAAAAGGCAATTTGTGAGTTTTAAGCTCTGGATTATCTTCTCTTAGCTTGAGAGCATAAGAATAGAGGACTGTTTCAAAGAATTCAATGCTGTTCTGCAGCTTCTCATTTTCTTCATCAAGCCATTTCTGGACTTCATCAATTTCTTTTTGGATATCTTCTATTTCAGATTCTGCTAACTTTTCATTTTTAGACTGTTTTTCTTTCAAGTGCTTGATTTTTCTCAAACACCAGACAGCCTTCCTATCGTTATCTACAACAAAACCACTACTTTCATGTTCAGTATTTTCTTTTCTTAATGTATTTTGCATGAAAAATCCCTCCTAAGATATTTTTTGCAATTTAGATTCACTTTCTAAAACATAATCAATCATGGCCGAGCTGACATCACTGATTCTCTTTAGACTCTGCATCAGGTCATAGCTTTTCTTGTACAAAGCCAAATATTTATCTGATTTAATCTCCACACCAAAGTAATTCATAACCACAAAAGCAACAGCTTCAGCTTCCATTTCTAAAATCTCTTTGGTTAATTTCAAATCCTTCTCACCACTGAAATGTAAAAGTTCATGCGCAGTTTCGTGGACTAAAATAGAAGCTTTTTCCGTTGGATTAGCATTTGTATTAACAATTATCTGACCTCCTTCAGAATAGCCGTCTAGCCCTTCTCTCAGGCTTTTGAACTTAACCATTATCCCTTTACTCACAGCATAGCTTTTCAGCGGTTCAAATAAAGCGGAATTAGTGTTTTCAACACTCAAATCTATTTGTGGTAGAGGTTCTCCTTCTGTCTGGCTGACATCAAATACATAAACAGGCCTAAAATAAGTTTTGGTCACCTCCTTTTCATCATCAGAATTTAGATTAGAATCTACATCAGACTTCTTCTTTTTGTAGGTAAAGGGAGCTAGTATAGCTATTCCTTTCTCACCTTTCTTTACATGTCTACTAAACTTCTTCTGCCACTGTCTATACCCGGCGACCAGGGTCGCCTCCGGGTTTTGAATCATCATTAAAATGCTGTTATGGTAGGAGTAGTTGTGAAACTTAGAGAAAAATTCAAGCATCTCTTTAAACTCTTCAGATGACTGCACCTTATCAATCCTCTCATCAAGTTCTTTTAGCAGTTCAGCTGTTTTAACTTTTGCCATAAGATTACCCCTTTCATTTTTTTATGATTTTAAAAAGAGCCCAGCTTTTACCAGGCTCTAAATACATACTCAAATTAACATTTCTTCTTTCATGCTGATAAAATTTTCTCTAGAACCGATAATGATATGGTCATAAACATTAATACCCATTATTTTTCCTGCTTTCTCCAGCTTTTTGGTAATCGATATATCATCTGCACTTGCAGTTGGTTCACCTGAAGGATGATTGTGAGCTAATATGATAGCAGCAGCATTCTGAAGCACAGCTCTTTTGAAAACCTCTCTTGGTGTGACCAAACTTGCAGATAAAGTCCCGGTACTGACGACAAAAACTCCTGTGACTTTTGATTTAACATCAAGAGTAGCAATTGCAAATACTTCTTCTGCCCTTTTATCCATTTCTAAGACTTCAACAAATAAATCCCTGGCACTGTAAGGATTACTAATCTGCTTATCCAGGTCATACCTTCCACCTGACTCTTTCACAACTCTTAAACTAAACTTTTGTATATTTACCATTAAATATCATCTCCTTTTTGTTTTTAGAACGGCATTTTAAAGTCAACAACCTCTCTATCACAAGAAATAGAGTCTTTTTTTCTCTTTAAAGCCCTCTGCATCGCTTTCAATTCATCTTCATCTGGCTTTTTGGCATAAGGTCCTAAGGCTTTCGAAACTTTCCAGTCATCACTGGGTACTCCATTAACAGTCATCTGATTCACCTCCTGAAATCAAACTAATCTTTTTTGTGATTGACAGCTTTTGAACTTAAACAACAATCTTCCTGTACAGCCTGTAATAATAACTGCAGTCAACCTGAGCAGATGCAATATCTAAAACTCCTAAAATTTCTTCTCTGAGCATCAAATCATCAGGATTTTTAAGCAGTAATCTAAACAAATTTCTGATATCCTTCATCAACTTCACCTCCTTTTTAGGCATAAAAAAACCACCAAACATAAAGATGCATGATGGCTAATCAGTTGGTAATATTAACTTCTGATTTACTTTGAGTAAAGAATCTATCCCATTTACTTCCTTGATAGCAGCTACAACTAACCTGATGTCATAATCGTTATCGCTCAACTCACAAGCTATTTCCCAGAGAGTTTCACCCCTATTTACAAAGTGAACCCTCTCCCAGTCCTGGAGTTCAATATAATCATCTAATCCTGGCTGAGAGAAGCAGAGAATAGCAAAAGCCAAAAGAAAAGCAGCAGTTACCAAAAAAACACTTATAATTCTCATAGCACTCCTTTCTACAAATGCAATTAACAAATCAACAAAAATCATCCCAGATGTTTTTATTCCCGTACTTAATAATTTCATCTGAACCAACAGTAATCTTTTGACCCGTCTTCTGATGAATATATATCCTCTCAAAACCTGTATCTACAATCTTGAAGTTGTCGTGGATTGAGTAGAAAAGTTCATCTCTCAACTCCCACTTTCCTTCATCAGTAAGCTTATATAAAGCTATCTGGAATAAATGCTCTTCCATTACCGGCACAATCATGCCCTCACCTTCAATCCGATGTGAATTTATACTTTCTAAAAAATATTCTTCTATAGCGGTATAAAGTTTAATTAATTCATCTACCTTCATTGAGTAATCCTCCTTAATCTATAGTAATTACTGGACAGCTTTTCTTCTTTACACTTTCAGCATCAGTATTGAAACAGCTGATTAAAGAAATGAAAAATCCGTCCTGTTTTGTGTTCTGACTAATGCTGAAGATTAATAAATCACCTGTTCTCTTGTTGAAGATGGCAAACCTATTTCTGGTTGATAAAACAAAATCACCATTCTCCCAGAGAGCATACTCAATATCCTCTTCATCTGTTTCTAAAAGGTCAAAATACGGCTGCAGTTTATTAGAAATGTACAGCTCATAAACTTCAGGAAAATCCAAATCTCCGCCAAATAGATAAAAATCAAAAGTCCTCGCTTTTTCAGTTACTCTACACATAATAATCTCCTTTCAATTTAAACTGCATTAACTTGCTCCTGCTCTAAGAGTCAGGCATAATTACAGCTTTTAGGCATAAAAAAAGACCAGCATATCTAATTAAAGATACACCGGTCCACTAAATACTCAACTAAGCACTCTTATTTTTGCTGTCAATTCTTTTAAAGCTCTGTAGAATACTAAATAACTCCTTGTATTCTTTGTTACTTAAATCATTTATAGATATTTTATCGACTTCTTTCATCTTCTTTACATGTTCCAGGTATTCAAATAGGTCTTTTCTCAGCTTAACATCGCCATCAACCAGGGCTTTGATTTCTTTTTCTCTGCCGGTTAGCTTCTTCACTTTCCCATTGTTAGATTTACTGACAGTTTTCTTCTTTTCTTCAGTACTTAGCTTATCTACCTTATCCTGACTACTCTTATTCTCTCTGTCCTCCAGCCTTTGAATATTCATCTCCTCCTGAGATACAAGACCGCTGACACTGAAAGCTCTCTTGAGGCTCATACTCTCAGCAACCTTTAAAATCATGGCAGAAGGATACCTGTTCCAAACGCTGTTATAGCCGTTATACTCATCATATGGAGCGAAGACATAGACAGGATACTTGCGGTCCTTCCTATAGACAAGGGCATAAGCACCTACTATATCACCCCTATCAGAGCCATATTTGTGCTCTATTCCCGTAGTGGTTCGTTTGAATTCATCATTAGCTCGAACAACATCACTTATCAGTCCGTCAAAGGCTTCATTCCTGTTAGCAATCGATAAATATCCATCACGAGAAGTCATTATGGTAGTCCTGTCTTTCTTATCCTTCCAGAAGAACAGTTCACCATTAAAAGGGTCCAATCCATAGCTCTCAGCGACATGTAGAAAAACCTTAAACTCGTCATCGCTCGCATTTTTGCAAACAGTTCTCCTTAAGAGCTCTTTCTCTTCATCAGTAAAGCTAATCAACCTGTCTTCTCTGCCGCCATCAACATTCTTTTTAGATTTAGTACTTTCCTTTGTCATTTAAATTCCTCCTTTTGATTTTTAGACATAAAAAAAGACCGAAAATCCTAAATTAATAGGAAAGCCGGCCGAAATAACAGATATTCAATTTTAACCAAGAGCTGCAAAAGCAATAACAAAAGCTACTATAGCTACTATAATGTTGCCGCTAAGGAGATTTAAAACACCTGAAGCAATCAAGACTATAAAGAGTATTAAACTACCCATCAAATCACCTCCTTTTTCTGATTTAAAATAAAAAATACCAGCTACAACTCATTCTAGAGTCATAACTGGCCTGTAATAATCCCTTTTAATATTAACCTGAAAGGGGTGGGGCATCGAAAGATTGTCTTTTTTTAATATCATATAATAGTTGTGGTCAATGGATTTTTAAAATTTCTGTTTTCTAGAATAAATTTAATAATTCTAATTTTACAAATCTAATCTTCCTTTAGTAGAACCTAAATCATTCATTTTAATAAAATTATACTGATAAGAAATTATATCTGGACATTCTAAATAGTACCCATTATTATCAGACAACCTAAATCCAGGATGTGGAGCATAATAAGTTCTACAATTGGGACAAACAAAAACTCTTTTAATAAATACTTTTCCACGTATAGTATTTATTGGAAACTCTTCTGAAGGTTGAAACACCGTTTTATAAATTGGTATATTACATTTTGGACAGCCAGCAAAAAAGAAAAGGGCCTTTTTGTTATAGAAGGGTATGTGGAATGTAGCCCTGTAACC
>NZ_QBLR01000157.1:0-7929 GCF_003070835.1 Halanaerobium sp.
AAATTAATCTATGCAAAAATTTGCTTTTCTCAGCTTAAAAAAGGATAAATCATCTGCTTCTAGAATTATAATAATGTTAAGAGCAACAAGAACTGAGCTTTATTTTTAATGATTATCAAAAGGAGGAGCTTTTATGAAATATAATGTAGCTGGAATTGAACTGCAGTTGATTCAAGGAGATATAGCAGCTCAAGATGATATTGAGGCTGTGGTAAATGCGGCTAATGCTCAGTTGAAAACTGGAGGAGGAGTAGCAGGGGCAATCCATCAAGCAGCTGGTCCGGAATTAGAAGAAGCCTGTCGTGAGCTGGCTCCGATTCAGGTAGGAGAAGCTGTAATTACATCAGCCTTTGGGCTGCCAAATCAATATGTGATTCACACTTTAGGTCCTGTCTATGGTCAGGATAAACCAGAATCAGAACTACTGGCCAGATGCTATCAGAATTCCTTACATTTGGTTGAGGAGTGTCAGCTGAAAAGTGTTGCTTTTCCTGCCATTTCAACAGGTGCTTTTGGTTATCCGATTAAAGAGGCTGCAGAAATTTCTCTAAAAACCGTTAAAGAGATTGCAGAAGAACTGAAAAAAATCAAACTGATCCGTTTTGTACTTTACAGCAGCAGTGATTTTAATGAATACAAAAAAGCTGCAGAAAAGATATTTGAATAAGAAGACTGATCTTTTAGTTATAATAACAAAAATTAACGATTAAAAGCTATATTTAGAAATGAAATTGATGAGAAACTGGGGGGAGAAAATGTTAATTGATCTAAGTTATGAAATTTATTCTGGGATGCCTGTTTATCCGGGTGATATAGAAGTTGAGCTGGAAAATGACAAGAAAGTTAAAAATGATGGTTATGCAAATCATAATCTCAAAATGGGAATGCATGCCGGCACTCATCTTGATTTACCCTCCCATATGCTCGAAGATCAGCAGAGAATTTCAGATATTTCTTTAAATTATTTAAGCGGCCAGGCTAAACTTTTTAATGCAGTTGGTGAAAAAGTGATTACTTTAAAAAATGAGTCTAGAGAGCTAATTGAAAAAGATGATATGGTAATTATCAATACTGGTTTTGCTGCTAAATATGGTAAAAAGGAATACTACAGAGAACATCCAGTGCTTTCTGAAGAGTTGGTAGAATTCTTTATTCAAAAAGAAATTAAACTTTTGGGATTTGATATGCCCTCACCTGATCGAAGTCCTTTTAAAATTCACCACAAATTATTTAATAATAATATTTTTATTTTAGAAAATCTCTGTAATTTAGATAAATTATCAGAAGTAAAAACTTTTAAATTAATTATTTTCCCGCTTAAAGTTAGAGCAGAAGCGGCTCCGTGCCGTGTGGCAGCAGAAATTTAATTATAAATTGGAAAAATATAAAGAAATTATTTGACAATTCAAAACTGGTATGTTAGTGTTATTAGTATATTAAACAGGTGGTGACTTTATATGAATTTAGCATATCATAAAAAATATAATAATTTAAATATGAAAGATTATGTGTACAATGTTTTAAAAGATAACATAATGAACTTAACTATAAAACCAAGAACAATTTTAAGAAAAAAAGAAATTGCAAAAGAATTTAATGTAAGTCGAACTCCAATTAGAGAGGCTTTTGTTAAACTTAAAGAAGAGGGATTAATTGATGTTTATCCACAAAGGGGAACCTTTGTTTCTTATATTGATTTAAACAAAGTTCAGGAAGCTAAATTTATGAGAGAAGCTTTAGAAACCAAGATAGTAAAATTAGCATGTGATATTTTTCCTGAGGAGAAAATATTTGATTTAGAGACAAATCTGAAAGTACAGGAAATGAGTCTGCACCAGAATAACTATATGAAATTATATGAGTATGATAATGAATTTCACAAAATGTTATTTGAAGGCTGTAACATGGGTAATATATGGACTGCTATAGAGCAGATTAGCAGTCATTTAAATAGGATGAGAATGTTGAGTTTATCTGCAGATTTTAATAGATCTGATGTTATTGAAGATCATCAAAAAATTATAACTGCTATTAAAAATAGAGATTCTGAAAATGCATTAAAAACTATGAATTCACATATTAGTAGAATTAAATTTGATCAGGAAAAATTAAAAAAAGATTATCCTGATTATTTTAAAATGTAAAAATTTTAATCACACTAACATGTTAGTATGATTAAAATAAAAAGGAGGGGTAGAAAACTTAGATTAGGTAGTTTTGTTTTCTGATAGGCAAATATAATTTAAAGGGGAGAGATAATATGAAAAAAACATCAATTATAATGTTAACATTTTTATTGGTTACTGTCTTTATGAATGTAGGTAATATAAGTGTTGAAGCAAAATCTGATTATTTATTAAAACTTTCAACACAGTTGAATGAATCTGACCCATTAGTGGATGGATTCAAAGAATTCAAGAAAAATGTTGAAGAAAGAACTGATGGTAATTTATTGATTGAAATTTATCCTAGTGCTCAATTAGGCTCAGATGAAGATGTTATTGAACAAACTCGTATGGGAGTGAATGTTGCTTTATTAACAGATGGTGGAAGAATGGCCAATTATGTTAAAGACATTGGTGTTATTGGGATGCCTTATATTGTAGATAATTATGATGAAATACTTGACCTAGTTAATACTCAATCATTTAAAGAATGGGAAGAAGAATTGGCTAATAATCATGGGTTGCAAGTTTTAGCCTTTAATTGGTATCATGGTCCAAGACACTTTTTAACAAATGAGCCTGTAAGAAAACCTGAAGATCTGAATGGAGTTAGAGTAAGAACTCCTGGTGCTCCAGTTTGGCAAGAATCAATAAAAGCAATGGGAGCCACCCCAGTAGCACTTGGTTGGACTGAAGTTTATACTGCAATGCAGCAAGATGTAATTGATGGTGCAGAAGCTCAACATTTAGCTTCATATAATTCTCGTTTGTATGAAGTGATTAATTATATTAATAAAACTTCACATTTCCAATTAATTAATGGGATTGTAGTTGGCGATAAGTGGTTCAATTCATTGCCTGAAGAGTATCAGAACATAGTTTTGGAAGAAGCTAAAAAAGCTGGTGAAAATACAGCTAGAAAAGTAATTAAATTAGCTGATGATTATGAAGATAGAATGGTTGAAGAGGGCATGAAAGTAATAGATTCAGACACAGAAGCATTTAAAAATGCTGCCCAACAAGCATATGAAGAGCTAGAATTTGTAGAATTAAAAGAAAAACTTTATGAAGAAATGAATAAATAAATTTATTATATTGGCTGATCATATTAATTTGGTCAGCCAATATATATCATAAAAATTAGAAGGAGATAAAATGAAAAATATTTATAAAAAATTAATTGTTTTTGAAGAATTGATTACTAAAATATTTTTATGTGTAATAATATTGTTAGTTTTTATTGCTGCTCTTATGAGGTCGATAAAACTTCCATTGAATTGGGCAGTGGATATTGCCCAGCTCCTTTTTGCTTGGACAATTTTTATTGGAGCTGACATAGCAATGAGAAGAAAAAAATTAATGGGAGTAGATATTATAACAGAAAAATTATCTAAAAAATTACATAAGGCAATTAAGCTTCTTTTTAGTTTAATAATTATTATATTCTTATCATTATTACTTTTTTATGGAATTCAATTATCTATAGAAAATTATGCAAGAACATTTCAGAGCCTGCAAATAAGTTACTCTTGGGCTACATTAAGTGCACCTATAGGAGCTCTATTAATGATTATAACTACTTTATTACAAATAAAAAATATTATTATAAATTAAAAGTTACTTAGAGAGGAGTTATGTTAGTGTTATATGTACTTATATTTTTTGTAATTTTTTTATTACTTGGGATGCCAGTTGCTTTTACAATTGGAATTTCTGGAGCAATTTTCTTTATTCAAAATCAATATGTTCCTTTTTCGATAGTGGCTCAAAAAGCAGTTAGTGCTACTCAATCATTTCCCCTTTTAGCAATCCCATTTTTTATTTTAGCAGGCAATTTGATGAATTCAACAGGTATTACCCCTAGATTAATTAAACTTGCAACTGCAGCTACTGGCCACATGAGTGGTGGATTAGCACAAGTCAGTGTTGTTCTTAGTAGTTTAATGGGAGGAATATCAGGATCTGCAACTGCAGACGCTGCAATGGAAGCAAGAATTTTAGGTCCTGACATGATATCTAGAGGTTATTCACGGGGCTATGCAGCAGCGGCTGTAAGTTTACCTTCTCTTATCACAGCTACTATACCACCAAGTATGGGTCTAATTATTTATGGATTTGTTGGTGAAGTATCAATAGGACGCTTATTTGCAGCAGGATTAATTCCAGGCTTATTAATGATGACCTTTTTGATGATAGCAGTTAGTATATCTTCTAAGAAAAAAGGATATAAACCAGTTAGAGAAAAAAAAGCAACATTTAAAGAATTAATGATTGCATTAAAAGATAGTATATGGGCAGTTATTTTCCCCCTTATATTAATTATTGGTATAAGGTTTGGAATATTCACTCCTTCGGAAGCAGGCGCTTTTGCAGCAGTTTATGCATTATTTGTTGGTATTTTTGTATATAAAGAATTAACATGGAAAAAATTTATAAATGTATTAGATAGTACAGTGGAAGATTTAGGTGCTATTATGTTAATTATATCATTTGCTGGAATTTTTGGATACGGAATCGTTTATGATCGAATTCCTGTGGTTTTATCAGGTTTTATAACTAATATTACAACTAATCCAATTATGTTACTTTTTATTATTTTAATTTTCCTGGCTTTATGTGGTATGTTTATTGAAACTACAGCTTTAGTTTTAATATTAACTCCAATATTTTTACCAATAGTACAACAGGTTGGAATAGATCCGGTACATTTTGGAATACTTATGATGACAATTGTAACAATGGAGATATTAACTCCACCAGTTGGTGTAGCTATGTATACAGTTTGTTCGATATTGGACTGCCCAACTGAAGAGTATACAAAAGAATCTATACCATTTTTTATTGCAATTATTTCAGAATTAATAATTTTAGCATTGTTTCCTGATTTAGTTTTATTTTTACCGAATTTGATATTTGGCTAGATTAATAATTTTATAATATAAAAAGTTGGTGATGTAAATGAAAATGATATTTCGCTGGTTTGGCGAAAATGATGATAGTGTTAGTTTGAAAGAAATAAAACAAATACCTGGTATGACAGGAATAGTAAGTGCTTTATCTGATATACCTGTTGGAGAAGTATGGCCTTTAGACAGAATTAAAAAGCTTAAAAAGACAATTAATAAAGCGGGACTTGAACTTGAAGTTATTGAAAGTGTTAATGTACATGAAGATATAAAATTAGGATTGTCCTCACGGGATAAGTATATTGAAAATTATAAAACAACTTTAAAGAATCTTGCCTCAGAAGGTATAAAAGTTGTCTGTTATAATTTTATGCCAGTTTTTGATTGGCTTCGATCTGATCTGGCTGAAGAGCTTGAAGATGGTTCAACTACAATGGCTTATGATGAAGAATGGATAAATAACACTGATCCTGTAAAACTTGTTGAAGAATTTGATAAAGAATCTCAGGGTTTTTCATTACCTGGTTGGGAGCCTGAAAGATTGGCTGAACTTAAAGACATTATGGAGCAGTATAAAGAAATTGATGAAGAACAGTTATTTGACAATCTTAAGTACTTTTTAAAAAGAATATTGCCTGTCTGTGAAGAATATGATATTAAAATGGCTATTCATCCAGATGATCCACCTTGGCCGATTTATGGACTACCCAGAATTATGACAGGTAAAGAAAATATTCGTAAATTAATGAGTGCAGTTGATAGTCCTTATAATGGAATATCTCTATGCAGTGGTTCTTTAGGCTCAAATCCAGACAACAGTGTTCCTGATTTAATTAGAGAGTTTGGTAACCGAATTCACTTTGGGCATGTTAGAAACTTAAAATTTGATGGAGAAGGTAAATTTCATGAGACTTCCCATCTATCAAGTGATGGCTCTTTAGACTTATTTGAAATTATGAAAGCATATTTTGATATAGGATTTGAAGGATATATTAGACCCGACCATGGACGTATGATCTGGGGAGAAAAGGCCAGACCTGGATACGGTTTGTATGATAGAGCACTTGGTGCTACATATATTAATGGTTTGTGGGAAGCAATTAAAAAGATGAATAAGTAGTAATCTAAATAAGGGAATTCTCTGGCTAACCTATTAATTAAAAAGAGAATTCCTTTTACTATATTAAAAATATTATATTAAGGGTGAATTACTTATGTTAAAACTTAAAAAAGAAGAATTAAAAGATCAAGCTCAGTGGGAAGAAGCTGGAATAAAGCCACCACAGTTTGATTATCAAAACTTAATTGATAACACAAAGGAAAAACCTGAATGGGTACATTTTGGTGCCGGCAACATTTTCAGAGCTTTTATTGCCCGTCTGCAGCAGGAACTTTTAAATGAGGGTGAGGTTGAAACAGGGATTATAGCTGCTGAAGGCTTTGATTACGAGATTATAGATAAAGTTTATGCACCGGCAGATAATCTAAGTCTGGTTGTAAAGATGTCGGCTGATGGCAGTTTAGAAAAAACTCTACTGGCCAGTATTACTGAAGGCTTAAAAGCGGATTCCAGCTTTGAAAAAGACTGGGATGAACTTAAAGAAATTTTTAAGAAGCCAAGCTTAAAAATGGCCAGTTTTACAGTTACAGAAAAAGGATATGCTTTAGATAATATGGACGGAGAATTTTTTCCTTTTGTTTTAGAAGATTTTAAGACCGGACCTGAAGGAGAGTTAAATCATCTAATGGCTAAAGTAACAGCCTTAGCTTATGAGCGCTTTAAAGCAGGTGCTTATCCTTTCGCTTTTGCCAGTATGGATAACTGTTCCCATAATGGTCAGAAACTGAAAGATGCTGTAATAACTGTGGCAGAAAAATGGTTAGAAAACGATTTGGTTGAAGAAGGTTTTCTAGGGTATTTAAATGATGAATCCAAAGTTGGATTTCCCTGGTCAATGATCGATAAAATAACACCAGGACCTGCACCAGAAGTACAGCAGAAGCTGAAAGAGCTTGGTTTTGAAAACACAGATATTGTAAAAACTAATAAAAACACAGAGATTGCTGCTTTTGTAAATGCTGAAGCACCAGAATATCTTGTTATAGAAGATAATTTTCCCAATGGCAGGATTCCTTTAGATAAAGCAGGTGCAATCTATACAGACAGAGATACAGTTAACCAGGTAGAAACTATGAAGGTAACAACCTGCCTCAATCCACTGCATACAGCGATGGCAGTTTACGGCTGTCTTCTAGGCCACACATCAATTGCAGAAGAGATGGAAGATCAGGAAATCAGAGCCTTAGTTGAGCAGATAGGTTACAAAGAAGGCCTGCCAGTTGTTGTAGACCCGGGAGTGCTTGATCCAAAAGATTTTATAGATGAGGTAGTTAAAGAAAGACTAGTTAACCCTTATATTCCTGATACACCTCAGAGAATAGCTAAAGATACTTCACAAAAGGTGGCTATCCGCTTTGGAGAAACAATCAAATCTTATCGTGATGCCAAAGACTTAGACCCAGCAGATTTAGTTGTAGTACCACTTGCAATTGCAGGTTGGTTGAGATATCTCCTTGCAGTAGATGATGAAGGGAATGAAATGCCTTTAAGCTCAGATCCAATGTTAGATGAACTGACACCTCAGTTAGAGGGAATTAAGATCGGCAACCCTGATTCTGTAGAAGATAAGCTTCATAATATCTTGAGTAATGATAATTTAATGGGCTCAGACTTATATGAAGTAGGACTGGGAGAAAAAATAGAAGGATATTTTAAAGAGATGATAGCAGAAGAGGGAGCAGTTAGAGCTACCTTAAATAAATATCTTCTTTAAGTTAAAATTAGGATACTGTTGAAT
>NZ_QBLR01000158.1:0-7720 GCF_003070835.1 Halanaerobium sp.
AGTTTTAATTATTATTGGAGATATTTACTGCAAATTTTTTATTCTTTTTTAAGAAAAAATTGTACAAAGCAAAAAGCTCTTCAGCAAAATTCTTGACGCCAGTTAGTTCTTATGCTATTATATTTATTGCAGTCAACAAAATTATATAAAAATTTGCCCTCATCGTCTAGGGGTCCAGGACACCAGGTTTTCATCCTGGCGGCAGGGGTTCGAATCCCCTTGAGGGTACCATTTTGAATCTAAGACAGCCAATTGGCTGTCTTTTTTGTTTATGCTCGTTTATGTTTGTTTATGTACACGCACCGTGAACCTGTCAGTTTTTGTCGATTAGCTGACAGTAGAAAAATTCTATGTTATAATTTATAATAAATATTCTCAATTTTAAATATATTTAATTAAAATCTGGAGGGATAGAATGAAAATATCAGCCGACAAGCATATCTATTCAATGTCTGCCCACAATAAGGAGGCTGCCAGCTGTCAGCCAGGTGAAACAGTAATTTTTGAGACACAGGACTGTTTTAGTAATCAGATTCAAAGTGAGGAAGTACTTTTTGAGTCGACAGACTGGGAGACAATTAATCCAGCAACTGGACCTCTAAAAATTGAAGGTGCTGAACCTGGAGACACACTGAAAATAGAAATCAAAAAAATCAAAGTAAAGGATCAGGGAGTTATGATTACCTCTCCGGAAATGGGATTTCTGGAAGAATTTATTACTGATTCGGAGACTAAAATTATTCCTATCGAAAATAATAAGGCTATTTTTAACGAAAAAATTAATATTGATCTCGATCCAATGATTGGAGTAATTGGTACTTCACCTGGCAAAGACGAGAAAGCTGTTCCCTGTGGTACACCAGCCTCCCATGGAGGAAATATGGACACCAAAGTAATTAAGGAAAATGCAATTCTTTATCTTCCGGTTAGAGTTCCTGGAGCAATGCTGGCAATAGGAGATCTGCATGCAGCCATGGGTGATGGCGAAGTTGTTGTAACAGGTATTGAAATTGCTGGTGAAGTTACTGTCAAAGTTGATCTAATAAAAAATAAGGAATTAAGTGATCCAATAGTTGAAACTGAACCAGCTTTTTATACTATTGCTTCGGGTACAGATCTGGATGCCGCTGCCAAAAAAGCGAGCAACAATATGTTTCAATTTTTGAACGAAAGACTTCCACTGAGTAATAATGAGCTTGCAATGCTGATGAGTATTATTTGTGATCTCCAGATTAGTCAGGTTGTTGATCCTCAAAAAACTGCCCGCATGAGAGTAGAAAAAAGGGTGTTAGAAAAATATGGTTTAAAGTATTAATTACAATTTTTATAATTTAAACAATGGCTGGCTTTTTTAGGTCAGCCTTTATTATTGCCGAAAAGCTAGCAAGCTCAAATTTCAGCTATTTGTCATTATTTTTTAGTTCTGATATAATTCAGATAGCATTTAATTTTAAGGGGTTTTAATCATGTACATAATCTATAATTTATTACTTGTTTTAATTTTCATAATCTATTCTCCTATCTTAATCTATAAAGAGCTTACTAATACAAACAAAAAAAATACCAAAGAACTTTTTGGCTTTTATGCAAATAAAATAAAAAGTCTAGCCACCAATAATAAAGTCATCTGGATTCACGCAGTTTCTGTCGGGGAAACTGTGGCCGCCAGTCCTGTTGTAAAAGAACTAAAAAAAGAACTACCCGAATACAAATTAATTTTTTCTACTACCACTTATACCGGCCAGAATATGGCCCACAAAATCATTGAGGATGCTGATGCTATAGTCTATTTTCCCTTTGATCTACCGTTTGCTGTTAATAAGGCTTTAAATATAATTAATCCTGATCTGATTATGATTATTGAAACTGAACTCTGGCCAAACTTTATCAAGATTGCAAACAAGCGAGGGCATAAAATAATCTATGCCAATGGTAGAATAAGTGATAGTAGTTACAAAAAATATAATTATTTAGGCTCAATTATGCCGGATATGCTTAATAATATTGACTGTCTGGCCATGCAGTCTGAACAGGATAAAAATAGAGTTATAGAACTTGGAGCTAATGAAAAAAAAGTATTTAACCTGGGAAATACAAAATTTGATCAGAATTATTCTCTAATTTCTGAAAACAAAAAAGAAAAATATCGAAAATTGTTTAAAATAAATAAAGATAATTTAGTTTTTGTTGCTGGTAGTACTCATCCTGATGAAGAAAAACATTTAATCCAGATTTATCAAGAGCTAAAAAAGGAATTTCCTAATTTATATTTTATTGTTGCTCCCCGTGATATTGAAAGAGCAGCTGAAATCAATGAAATTTTTAAAACAAATAATATTGATGCTGTAAAAAAAACAGAGCTTAAGAATAACAATTCTAAAAAAATTGAAGCTCTTATTTTAAATACTATCGGGGAACTGGCACAAATATACAGTATTGCTGATCTAGTTTTTGTAGGAGGCAGTATGATGGGAAAAGGGGGGCATAATGTACTGGAGCCTGCCGCCCAGGGAAAACTGGTGTTTTTCGGTCCGGATATGTCTAATTTTAAAGACAGCAGGGATCTTTTAATTAAAAATGATGCCGGAATACAGGTAAATACCTGGCAGAGTTTAAAAAAAGAACTTAATTATTATTTAAATAATAAAAACAATTTAAAGAACAGGGGAGAAAAAGCCAGAAAAGTAATTCTAAATAATAGAGGTGCTTCTAAAAGAATTCTTAACCATACTTTAAAAATAATCAAACAGAAAAGCTGTCAGCATCAAGACTGACAGCTTATAAGTTATATATTAGCTATTTTCAAAAATAACTTTTTTCTACATTATTCGCTTTCATAGTCGTCATCCTGATTACTGCCGCTGTCATCATCTTCTCCATGTTCTTCTGATTCATTATCCTGATTATCATAGTCTTCTGTCTCATTACCTTCATTATGATGTTCTCCACTTTCATTCTGATAATTATTTTTCTCATCTTCAAAAGATTTTAATATTTTACCAGTATCTGCATCAATACTTACCTCATGATTTCCATTTGAATCAGTAAATTCTACTTCAAAAAATGTTTTACCATTTTCCAATTCTTTGTCAACTGATTTAACCTGGGCATTAGTATATTTCTCTTTTACAACCTTAATAGCCTTTTCCATATTAAAAATATTAGATTTCTGATCAGCTGCCTGAACCCTATTTTCGGATAAAGTAAATATACCTCCCACAAAACCAAAAACAAATACAGCTAACATTGATGTTGCTATTATTTTCTTCAACATATTTTTCATCCTTTCCTTTTTTTAATTTCTTTTTTACTACAATTTCATTTTATACTTTAAAAATTAAACAAATGTTAATTATAGATTAAAGTATTTTAATATTCATATTGATTTTTAGTCAGCGACTTCTGCAGCACCTGCATCCTTTTCTATCTTAAAATTAAGAGTTTTATAGCCTTTCACATGCAGATAAACATCAAAAATCAAACCATTAGTTGAACTTCCATATAATCCATTCATATTTGCAGAATAATGATCTTTAGCAATTTTATTGTCAAAATGAAGAGTTAATTCACTTTCTGCAGCAATTTCTGAATTAAGTTTCTGATAATACGATTCTTCGGCACCTGTTTTTTTATCAGTTATTGTATAATAGAGTTCTATATTGCTCAAAGATTTTTTCCCTTTATTTAATAATGTTATTTGCAGATGGTCAGGAAGATCCGAATGATTAGTATCAAAATTATCTTCTACCCTTGCATCCTTTACCCTTATTTGTAAATCTCGGCTGCCGCTTTCTTTAATAGGATTACTCAATTGAACAGGATTATTATCATCTTTATCATTCATTCCATCACCATCACTATCAGCAGCATAAGGATTAGTTCCATATACTTTTTCTACATCATTGGGAATTCCATCTTTATCACTGTCCAAATTATTTCCAGCCGCATATATTTTACTAGCACCTCCAAAAAAAACTATTAATGCTGCTAATAATAGCAAAGTCAATGTGAGCCAATTACTCTTTTTTACTTTCATCATAATCTTTTACCTCCATAGTTATTATTTTTAACTTTTTAATATATTATCTATTTAAAGATTTTCTCTGCGCAAAAAAACCAGATAAGACAGCATACTTAAAATTATATTAGGCACTAATAAACCTGCCAGATTTAGCCACTTTAGATTAGCTATTTCCCAGGCAGTATTATTTTTAAAACCAGGTTTAACTCCTAAGAGAGCAAAACTAATTCTTTCAAAATGTTTGGTTGGAGAAAGTTCTTCTATTCCATTTCTAAGTGTTTCATAGAATTTAAATTTATTGACTATCTGTTTCTCCTGAGCTCTGTTGAGTCCCATACTTGCGAAAAATCCACCAGGAAGTTGGTTATCCATATCCATGGTATCGCCAATTTGAGGGAATATAAAAGCAAATACAAGCCAGATAATTATTACTGTAAGCAGGGCATAGTTTTTATATGGTAGAAGCAGAGTTACAAACAAAGAAATTATAAAAAACAAGGCCATATATAAAAATGAAGCGGCAAAGAAAAAGATTAATCTTATTAAATCCGCCTGACTAAGACTAACTCCCCCCAAAGCAGTAAGAAAAATAATTGTTACAGCTGCAATAGCAAAGTTAATTAAAGCTAAGAGCAGCAGATTCCCACTCAACTTTCCATTAATAAGCTGGTCCCTATAAATTGATCTGGATAGTATCAGTTTAAATGTACCATTTTTCCTCTCTTTGCTTACTGCATAATTACCGAGGACTATTGCTAATAAAGCACCAATCATAGCAACATAATTTACAAAGCTCTTTGATACTGAGAGAGGATTAAGGCTGGGCATTGGTGGTAAATTAGTTTTACCCATTGACTTTAAAAACTCAATAGACCTATTGTACTGTGCTATCTGGGAGTGGACCTGTAAGGTCCCCAAAACTATTGATACTATGGTTAAAATAAGCAGCAAAATAAGTATGGAAAGAAAAAATTTATTATTTAAAGAATCTTTAATCTCCTTTCTAGCAATCACTATCATTTCACTCATTAAGTTCACCTCCATTTAAAATATTTATCTTCTTCCAAATCTGCGAAAATAATATATTGTTCCCATTATCATAATAATCAGCAGAATCAGGATTACCAAAAAGTAATTTGGATTCTTTTTAACAGTAATTGAGCCAATTAAAATTTTTGTCTGAGAATGCTGATTATAGGCAATTACTGAAATCTCTTTGTTAGCAGCTGCCTGTGATGAAGGAACAAATATATCCACATTAAATGATCCTTTTTCTCCAGCTTTAAGATCCATTTGTTTGGGTTTAATATTTTCTATTAACCACTTTTTCGGCAGCTCAAATTTAAGTTTAATATTTTTTAGAGTCTCTGTTCCTATGTTTCCAACTGTAACTGAAAAACTTTGATTTTCACCACTGATCAAATTCAAATCTCGAGGATAATCTGCGATTGTGAGCTGATAATCTTTATTAATTTTAATGTTAAGTGGTAGAGATTTAGTAATATTACCCTCTTTTTTCAAGACTGCCCGGAATGAAAGATGATCAGCTTTTGAGTTTTCTGGTATTTTTAATTTCAAGTCTATTTTTTTACTATTCCCTGCAGTTAAACTAAAATTGGTTTCTGAAAATGACTTATAATCCAGACTGCTGATATATTCTTTTTGAAGATTTAATATCTGAAAAGAATAATTATGTTCTCTCTGGTCATTATTTTTAATTAGAAAAGTATAATCAACCTGCTGACCCCCCGCTGCCTCTTTGCTGAGATAAATAGGACTGGTAGCAAAAGTCTGAGCTGCTGCTCCTGAACTAAATCCTGGTGCCAAGACTATCCAAATTATTAATACAGTTAATATTCTTTTCATTTAATTACCTTCTTTTAAAAAACTATTGTATGAACCAAAAAGCATAAAAAGCCCAGGAACTAGAAGATATATAATAGATCGCAGATTAAGCTTCAATAATGTAAAAAGAGAAAGTTGAGCATGTTCTGGAACTACCTGCAGAAGGTCACGACCTATATTTTTAAATTGTACTGTAGGAGAAAATATCTCTATTGTCTTAGAGATCAGTGTATCCTGCGGCATTTGATTCATGGTTTGACTTATATTATTCAGTACATAAACATAATTTTTTTGGCTTTCAGCCAGCTGTGGAATAACATAACTTACTCCCATCCAGATAATTAGCATTAATAAAAAAGCAAAAGTACTGTTTTGACTCTTGAGAGAAACAAATAATGAGGCAAGATAAAAACTTATCATATAATAAAAAGCAAAAACAAAAAAAACAGTTAAACGACTAAATTCAGCAAAATTAATATTCATTCCAGATACCACTGTAAAAAGGAAACAATTAAAAACTAAAGTTATTATTAATAAACCTGCAATTACGAATGCTCCTCCAAAAAGTTTACCATTTATCAGCTGATCTCTGTAAATTGGTCTTGAAAGTAAAAGCTTAATTGTCCCCTCCTCTCTTTCTTCACTAAAAGAATTGAACCCAAGAAATATAGCAACAATCGAGCCTATTACCGCAACATAATTTATAATATTTTTCAAAATTGATAAGGGGAATATCTTCGGCTCTGCTGGAATAGAAGTAGCTCCCTGTGATTTCAATAAGTTAACAATATCCTGATATGCTGTGATTTCAGCATTTTTGGTTGCTGACCCTATATACACTGATAGAATAGAAAGCAGAAGGAAAAGTAAAGCAACTGCAAGAAAAGCCTTATCTTTAAATGCAGTTTTTATTTCTTTAGATGCTATAGACAGTATTTTCCCCATTATTTTGATCCCCCTCAATACGGAAATATATATCCTCAAGAGATTTTTCACTACCAAATTTTTTCTTAATATTTATTAAAGAATCTGTCATCAGCAATTGCCCGTGACTTATTATTCCAATACTACTGCAGATTTTTTTCACTTCTGATAAAAGATGAGTATTTAGAAATATAGTCGTATTCCACTTATTATTTATATATAAGAGCAGATCACGGATGCTTTTGGTCCCCTGTGGATCCAAACCTGATGTTGGTTCATCTAAGAATAATATCCTGGGTTTATGCAGTAAGGCCTGAGCTATACCGATACGCTGTCTCATTCCTTTAGAAAATTCCCTGACTTTTGTATCTTTCCAGGAGTGCATCTCTAAATCCTTAAGAACCTCATTTATCCTTTTCTCAACATTTTCAACCCCAGATAAACTACCAAAAAAATAGAGATTTTCAAAAGCTGTTAAGTTGCTGTATAAGTTAACATTTTCTGGTAAATAACCAAGCATACTTCTTACTTTAAGATTATCTTTTACAACATCATAACCAGCAATCTCAGCACTTCCACTGCTTGGTCTGATTAATGAGACCAGCATAGAAATTGTTGTTGTTTTCCCTGCTCCATTATGTCCCAGGAAGCCAAATATTTCACCCTCTCCTACTTTAAAACTTAAATTATCAACAGCTGTAAAACCATCGTAATTTTTAGTTAAACTATTTATTACCAACATTTTTATCACCACTTTTTAAGATTATTATTACCTCTTGCTCTGATTTAAATTTTACAACTTAGATATTAGAGATTTATTAATTAAAAATGAGATTTTTTTAATCTTTAAAATAACAGAGATAAAAAAAGGCATCGCCCAGCTGGAGTTATCTCAGCTGAACAATGCCTTTAATAATTATCAAAAATTAT